>NZ_LMLN01000026.1:0-107394 GCF_001421915.1 Sphingomonas sp. Leaf62
CATCTCCATCCTCCGGTTCCAAAAACACCTTATCTCGGTGTCCACGGAACCGGCAGCAGCTCACTCACCCGGGTGGCGGACAAGGTGGCGCTGGTGGTCGACGACGGGCGGAAGGTCGAACGGCATGTCACCCGCAACACCGGCGACAAGACCTCAGCGCTCGATGTGGTCGAGCGTGGCAAGGCAACCGACGCCATCCGGTTGCCGGATGCGGGCTCCCCGCTCGAGCGGGCGCTGGAACGCTACGCCGAGTTGTTTCTGGCGGCCGAGCGGATGCGCGAGGACGGACGGGAGCCGGTGTCGTCTCAGGTGTGCGAACTGAACGCGGCCTCAGCGGCGCTTGACCGGGTCCGGCCCTATGCGGCCGAGGACCTGCGGATCGTGCTCGACCGCAGCGCCGACCCGATACGCGGTCTGGAGCAGATTGCTCCGGGAGAGTTGCGGCAGGTCTGGGTGGAGGAGGGGCAGGCGCGTAGCGATCCTAGTGCCTATGCCGACCGGTTCGTGGCCGACTGGCGCTCAGCGTCGGGCGTTAGGGGTGCGGCCGAAACGCCGCAGATCGAAGACCGGGCCGAGCGCCGCTTGGAGCGGCTCGAGGACCGCATGGCGCGGCAGCCCGCGCTGCAGAAGGCGCTCGACGCCCGCATCCCCGAGCGGCAGCTTCGGATCGACGGCCCCGGCATGGGCGGGGGTGGCCGTGAACGAGACTACGGTATGGAGATGTGAGCCGAGGTGAAGAGGTGTGTTTCGGGCGTGTCGCGTTTGCCGGGCTTCGCTCAGTCTTCCGTAACTTTCGCCCTGTCGAGTGCGACGAGACGCGTATACTCTTCAACAGGCACGATGGCGATCATTGGTGATCCCCTGCGTTCAATTGCAATCGCGCCTTCAACTGCAAGCGCAAGGCATTCACGGACTTGGGCGGGTGTACGGGGAAAGCGTACCATGCGCATGGTCGTGTCATATCACTCGGTAGGAACTGCAACTAGGGCTGTGCTACGTCGAACGCCGGTCAATGCGTCGCATTGGTCTCGAATTAAGATTGCAGGTTTCACAACTTGGTTCTGACACCGACCCGTCGGTCTTGTGAGCGGAGAAGCCGTGCTCGGCATGATTGAATGGTCACTCCTCAGGGTCGACACCGTCACCTGTAGCTCCCTCCAGCTTGGCGAGAGGCGGCTCGATCGCGCTCTCCGCAACGCGCGCCATTTCCCCTTCGATCGCCTCGGCCTTGAGCCCTTTAGTTCCCGCCATCGACTGCATGGTCGTCTACTTCCGACGGACGACGGAAGTTTGCGCGTAGAGGTGCGGGCCGATCTAGAAGCCGATCGAACGGGCCTCTAAGTGCGGCAGCGGTACGCAGAACTTTAGCGGCTTCTCCAGATGTCTGATGAGGTTCTCGGGGCGACCTGCTGGACAACACCATTAGTGCCGTGTCTATCTAGCGGAGTGGTGTCGTTTGTATCTGGCGCCTACACTTTACCAGTTCGATAAGAGATATTATGTAAAACTTACCTCCGGCCTACGCACAACTCGCGTGGGAAACCCACCGTACCTGAAAGATCGCATCGTCGCCAACGCCAGCGTAAAATTCCGGCGCTTGCATCCGTGCTACTCCTAGGAAGTGGCTGTTCTAAGCAATGCACCCTTCACCGAAGAGGTACCGATGCAACCCTATGCCGTCCTGACCCGTACAGCGCATCGATGCCGGGAAGCACTACCTGAGCGACGGTGTTGGCCGGTACGGTGAGGTCAAGCAACGCTTGTCGGCCGTCGTGCCGCCACGCCACCACGATCCTGCCGGACGCGCTGTCGAGCGAGGTGGTGGCGGACCTGAAACGCGGGTCGAGGACGGGGGCGACGCGGAACCGCTGGAAACCGGGCTCGATCGGCTCGATCCCGCCGATCCTGCGGTAAAGGAACGAGCAGACCGCCCCGAACGCATAGTGATTGAACGAATTCATTGATACGTCGCCAACGTCGCTGTTCCAGCGTTCCCATGTCGTCGTCGCGCCGCGCGTCACCATATAGCCCCATGACGGATAGCCGGTGCGCAGCAGCAGATCGAACGCCAGCGGCGCGTGCCCCGCATCGACCAGCGCATCGAGCGCCAGCGGCGTGCCAAGGAAGCCGGTCGTCAGGAGCCGACCGCGCCGGATCACTTCGGCGGCAAGGCGTTCCCCCGCGCGAGCGCGTAACGCATCCGGCACGAGTCCAAGCCGCAGCGCGAGGATGTAGCCGGTGTGGCTGCCGTTGCCGACCGTGCTATCTGCGCCAACGAACGCGGCCATGAATGCCGCGCGCGTCCGTGCTGCCTTTTGGTGCCATTGTCGGGCATCGGCGCGTCCGGTCCACATTGCCATCTGCGCCATCTGGTCGAGCGACCGGGCCAGCATCGCGGTCGAGATCAGCGGCTTGGGTGTCGTCTCGTCGCCGGGCCACTTGGCGTCCAGCGCCAGCCAATCCCCCAGATCGGCACCACGCCCCTTGTTCCAGATGCCGTCGGGATTGGTCGCGAGGATACCGTCGCAATAGGCGGCCATCGCCGCCCAATTGTCGTCTACCACCGACCGGTCGCCGGTGTGCAGATAATCGACAAAGGGCAGCATGACGCCGGCATCGGCCCAGCCCGGCGTCGGCGTGTCGGTTCCCCAGCCCAGCCCCTTGGGAGACGGCGACCACATCGGGAACGCACCGTTCGCCGCCTGGTCGTCACGGAGCATCCGGGTGAACGACCGCGTGAAACCCGATACATCCATGTTGAATGCCGCCGTGTCCCAAAAGACCTGCGCATCCCCCGTCCAGCCGAGCCGTTCGTCGCGCTGCGGGCAGTCGGTAGGGTTGCCGCGGAAGTTCGACCGCTGGCTCCATAGCGTATTGAGCCACAGCTTCTGCACCACCGGCTGATCGGTGGCGAAGGTGCCGATCTCGGGCAGATCGCTGGAAACGACCAGCGCGGTGACCATGGCGGCGGTCAGGTCGTCGAGGCCGTCAATCCGGGCGTAGCGAAAGCCCTGGAAGGTGAAAGCGGGCTCCAGCACCTCCCCCGCTTCGCCCGCAAGGACGTAGCGATCCTGGGCACGGGCGACGCGCAGGTTGCGGCGGTCGAGAGCACCCTCCTTCGTCAGGATTTCGGCATGGGTGACGACCACCTCGCGACCGGCCTGCCCCGTCACGGACAGGCGCACGCGGCCAGCGAAATTCTGTCCGAAGTCGACGATGTGCGAGTCCGGACCGATCCGACGAATCGTCGCAGCCGGAACGGTGCGGGTGATGCGGATCGGCGGTCCGAGCGGGGCAGCCAGTGCGGCATCGGGGGTGGGCGCATCCCATACCGGGAGCCATGCGTCGTCATCGAAGCCGGGCGACGCCCAGCCCGCCGGCCAGCGCCGCCGGTCGTGGTCCTCGCCGGCGTAGATCTCCGACATCGTGATCGGCGCTTCGTGGTGCCGCCATTCGCCATCGGTGACGACATGCGCGCCCTCGCGGCTGCCCGCGGTCTCGATCATCAGCCGCAGCCGGCGGGGGGCCGGACCATAGGCGTAGCGGCCATCGGGTGCCTGATAGCTGGCATAGAAGCCGTCGCCGACCATCACGCCGACCACATTCTCGCCGGCCCGCAACAGGCGCGACACGTCATAGGTGCGATAGGGGATGTGCCGACGATACTCCGCCGGCTCGGACTGGAGCTCATCGTCGCCGACCCGGATGCCGTTGATCCAGATGCGGTAGCTGCCCAGCGCCGCGACGTGGAGACGCACGGCACGCGGCACGGTGGCCAGATCGAACTGCCGGCGCATCAGCCGCGCCGGTGTGGGCGGCCAAGCGAAATGCGGCTGTTGCGGGTCGATCGGCGCAGCCTGCCATCCTCCGGCAGCGTCCGCCACTTCCCAGCCATCGACGATGCGACGGACCTCACCGGCCGTCGCGGGCAGCCGCAACTGCGCCGCGATCGATGCGGTCGCTCCGCCATCGCCCTTCCCCGCCGCCACCTCGGCGATCAGTTCATGCCGGCCGGCCGCCAGCGGCAGGACGAAGCGCGCCGCCGGCGGACCGCCATAGGCCTCGGGATGCCAGCCGGGAACGGCGATGGGCACCCCGTCGAGCCGCAGGCCGGTCAGCCGGCTGCGCGTATCGACCACCAGCACGGCATCGCCCGCCGTGCTGGCGAAGCCGAGACGGAACCGCGCCGGCCGCTTCTCGTCGGGCAGGCGCGCGCTCGTCCAGCGCGGCGGCGCGAGGCGGTCGTCCCGCTCCTCCGCCCCCTCGGCGGCCAGCCAGCGTCCCTGCCAGTCCGCCTCGGTCAGCAGCCCGGTCTCCCAGGCGGCCGGCGCGCTCCAGGGAGAGGCGGCGCCGGCCTCGTTCCAGATCCGGACCTGCCAGAAGCAGCGCCTGCGGGCGGCGGGCGGCACGCCGGCGTAGCGGATGCCCGTCGAGGTCGCATCGGCCACCCGACCGCTGTCCCACAGATCGCCCCGGCCCGAGGCCAATATCGCGGGATCGCCGGCCACCCGGACGTGGAACGCCGTCTGGCGTGTGCCAGCGGGGCCCTCGACACGCCATGACAGCATGGGCTGCACGTCGCCCACGGCCAGCGGGTCTTGCAGACTCGCGGTCCGCAGTCCAACCGCCCGCAGGCGTCCGTTGCCCGCGCCGCCTGCCGGACCCGCCAGCATCGCAGCGCCAGCACTGGCACCCGTCGTCATCAGCATCCTACGACGGTTCATCGACGCCATTGCGCTATCCTCCCTATGTTCGACCCTATTCTCGTTTGACCGGATCTTCGATGCTACAGGCCGTTCTCGCGCTATAGCAGGTCGGGTGGCATCGGCATTCTCGGAATCCCTCGCGCTGGTCGAGCAGGAACAGCCGTCCGTAGAGGATGCCGTTGGCCTTTATGCTGCGGCGGTGGGTACGTCCGCGGCGAAGGTTGCCGGGCTTTCCACCGAACTCGGCAGCCCCGGACAAATGCTCTAACGTCACGTCAGGCGAGGTCAGGCCGAACGCTGAAGAAATATCGGCACGACGCAATCGATGAGAGGAATATCCATGATGAAGGCCATCGGACGATCATTGTCGATTGCTGTTGCCATGGCGGCCGCCGGCCCGGCGCGGGCGCAGATGCCAGACACGATCCTGTACGGCGTCGCCTATTACGATGAATATACGCCGGTCGACCGTGTCGACGACGATGCGCGGATGATGAAGGCGGCCGGGATCAGCGTCGTCCGCATTGCGGAATCGACGTGGGGCACGCTGGAACCGCAGCCCGGGGTGTTCGACTTCCGTCATGTCGACCGGATGCTGGCCGCGATGCACCGGCAGAGCATCAAGGTAATCGTGGGAACGCCGACCTATGCCGTGCCGACCTGGCTCGCGCGCCAGCACCCGAACGTGCTGGTCGTTCGCCCCGATGGCATCCGTGCGCAGTACGGCCCGCGGCAGAACATGGACATCACCGATCCCGATTATCGTGCGGCGGCCGAGCGGGTGATCGTCGCGCTGGTCGATCACGTGAAAGACCATCCGGCGGTAATCGGCTACCAGCTCGACAACGAGACCAAGGCCTACAACACCAGCGGCCCTGCGGTGCAGGCCGCCTTTGCGCGCGCGATCCGGCTGAAGTGGCCGGACCTCAATGCTTTGAACAAGGCATGGGGCCTTGATTACTGGTCGAACCGGATCAACCGGTGGGAGGATTTCCCGTCGACCAACGGGTCGATCAACGCCAGCATGTCGGGTGCCTTCGCCGCCTATCAGCGCAGCCTCGTCACCGATTTCCTGACGTGGCAGGCCCAATTGGTGCGCGCCCATGCCCGCCCCGGGCAGTTCCTGACGCAGAATTTCGACTTGGGCTGGCGCGGTCATTCTTACGGAATCCAGCCAGAGGTCGATCACTGGAAGGCCGCACGACCGCTCGATATTGCAGGCATCGACATCTATCATCCGAGCCAGGACAAGCTGACCGGCGTCGAGATCGCCTTCGGCGGCGACGTGACCCGCTCGATGCGGAACGGGCAGAATTATCTGGTGCTGGAGACGCAGGCGCAGGGGTTTCCGCACTGGACACCGTATCCCGGCCAGCTGCGGTTGCAGGCGTTCAGCCATCTCGCCTCCGGCGCGCAGATGGTCGAATACTGGCATTGGGCGACTACTGCGAACGCGATCGAGACCTATTGGCGTGGGCTGCTGTCGCAGGACTACAAGCCCAGCGCGGCATACGCCGAAGCGAAGGGAATCGGTGCCGATTTCGCCCGGCTCGGGCCGAAGCTTGCCGGGATGACCAAGCGCAACCGGGTGGCGGTCTATGTCAGCAACGCCGCCCAGACCGCCTTCGACGCGTTCAAACCCGACGGCGCGGACTATAATCAGGTCGTTCGCCCCTTCTACGACGCGCTCTACCGGATGAACGTCGAGGCCGACATCCTGTCGCCCGACAGCACCGCCAGCCTCGACGATTACAAGCTCATCCTCGTGCCCGCGCTCTACGCGGCCAGTGATGCCGAGATCGCCCGGCTCAACGACTACGCCCGGCGCGGCGGTCATCTGCTCTACACCTTCAAGAGCGGTTTTTCGGACGAGAACACCAAGGTCCGCTATGCCACGCAGCCAGGCGCGATCGCGGAGGCGGCCGGCGTCACCTACCAGGAATTCACCATCCCCGTCGGTGTCAAGCTGGCGGACAATCCGTTCGAGGTCGCAGACGCGGACAATGCGCCGCGATGGTGGATGGAAATGCTGAAACCCACGACCGCACAGGTGGTCGCACGGTATAAACATCCGTCATGGCCGGCGGCAGCGGCGATGACCCGCAACAACTGGGGCAAGGGCGAGGTCAGCTATGTCGGCTTCATGCCGAGCGATGCGCTGGCGGAGAAGATCGTGGCAGCCGAGGTCGCGCGGGCAGGTGTCATGCCGTCGGTTCCGGGGGCACGCTTTCCAGTGATCGTTCGTGGTGGGAGGCTCACGAACGGCCATATGGTCCGCTATGTCCTCAACTATTCGTCCAATCCGCAAACCATGACTGCTCCTCGCGCAGGCATTGAACTGCTGCACGGACAAAAGGTAGTGAGCGGCGCAAGCCTAAACTTGGCACCATGGGGTGTGGCCGTTATTGAGGAAGAGTAACGACTGGATTTAGGCCGGGTTGCTTTACATAGAAGCCGAGTTGGCGTCGTTGGAGAAACGCTTACCGTTATCCGGTTCTTACGCATGCGAATTCGATAAGCATCGGCTACCGTCGCTTTGAAAGGCTTAATTCGTCCTTCGTGAGATATCGATCGGACGCGTAGTAGCTTCGAAGTTGTTCGACGGTATTCTGATCGGCGCCCTTCAGCCAGCGAGTATGCCAGGTCAGGAACCATAGCCAGTCCGCCGTAGGCCCCAGCAAGGTGGGATCGGGTATCGGACCGTTTTCGTGAAGGCAGATGGGTACGGTGTCGCGCACGATCTGCTTCACCTGCCCGAACATTGGAGCAAGTGCGCCATGGTCGTTGGCGTAGATGTCGGCACCAGCGATGTCGACATATGCTCGGCCAGGATAATAGGCCGCGTCGACGTTCTGCCCTGCCCAACCCAGCACCCAGATCAGATTGTCGAGCGCCATCGACCGCGTGTACGTGTCGTACATGAGCCGCCAAAGCGCTTTGAATGCGTCCGGGCCGTGCTTGCCCCACCAGAACCAGTCACCGCTGAATTCGTGGAACGGACGCCACAGCACGGGAATGCGCTGGTCCCGCAGCTTGGCCAGCAGCGCCCCGGTTTCCTTCATTTGAGCCATCATCGCCCGGTTCTGCGGCGTGCCCGGGATCAGCGCACGAGCGACGTCAAAGTCCTTCTTGCTGTTCTCATACCCCGTGCCGACCTCCGGTGATCCCCAATGCCAACAGATCGAGGCGATACCGCCGGAGCGATGCCACTCGGCTGCGCGTGCGTTGACACCGGCATTGTCCTGCGGGTGAATATAGTCGAGGCCAAGCACGGCAGGCAGCTTGCCCGTCTGCCGCTCGATGTACGGCAACTCGTCACGCTCGCTTCCGGGAGACTCCTGCTGTCCGGTGAGCGTCTTGCGGCCGTAGATCGACCACAAATACCGGTAGAGCGCTTTTGCTTCGGCCGAGGCGGAGGGGTTGCTCAAGGTGCGTTTCGGCACGGCCGCGCCGGCATGTCCGGCAAGCCCGAGCGCCGCCACGCCGCCGGCCATCAACGCGCGCCGGCTCAAGATCATCCCATTCTCTCCATCGTGATCGGGTATCATCGGCAGGCATCTTCCACAGTTCGCTTCCCGGTAGGTACGGAGCCGCTGGCTGAACCTCAAGAAACGGATGTCAAAATCGGAAAGCGGGCAGGCGTCTTCAGATGACTGGAAATTGGCCATCATCACACCGCTAGTGGCCGATCCTTCGTGATGCTAACATAAGCTATGGTTGCTTGCTGCCTTGTCGGGCTTGCCAGCGCGCTTGCGATCAGTGTGCAGGCCTTACCGGAACGTGGCCAATCCTCCTTGCCATATCCGCCGCTTACGCTCGGCAACGCGGAGATCGATGATCGTTTGGAAGTTTCCGGCGACGCGATTGAGGGTCAACAGATCGATACACGCATGGTCGTTGGTGTAACGGTCGACGGCTCGGGTCCCTATCGGTTCGTCGTGGACAGTGGAGTCGATCGATCGGTCATCGGAGAAAGGTTGGCCCGCACGCTCGGCCTCCCTGCAGGGCGTTCCGTGACGTTGCATGACGTGGCGGGGGCGAGCAGACGCGAGACGGTACGCATCGCCCGGTTGGGCCTAGGCAGCGGCACGGTCGAGAACATCGTCGCACCGATACTGTCCGAAACGTCGCTTGGCGCGCGCGGTATTATTGGGATCGATGCCCTGCGCGGACAGCGGCTGATGCTCGATTTCGAAGCCGACACCGTCACGGTCGAGGATACGCGCCGCCCGGCAAAGGTGCAGGCCGACGAGATCGTCGTCACCGCCCGCAGTCGCGGCGGACAATTGATCCTGACGGAGGCCCGCGCGAATGGGGTCGACATACGTGCCGTCGTCGACACTGGATCACAGCTGACGATCGGTAATCTAGCGCTTCGTGACGTATTGGTGCGTCGCCGTCGCCGGCCACCCGAACCATCGTCGGCTACGCTGGTCAGCGTAACCGGAGAAACCCTGCTGGTGCCGTTGATGATCGTGCCCGAAATCAGGGTCGGCCGGGTCATCATGCGCGACGTTCTAATCGGGTTCGCCGACCTGCCTCCATTTCGGCTGTTCGGCCTTCGTGAAGCGCCGGCAATGCTGCTGGGAACCGATCTGATGGGAAATTTCCGCCGCGTCTCGCTCGATTTCCGCGCGAAGAAGGTGCGGTTCCAGTTGCGTAGTCATCGACCAGGATCGGCAGGGCGCAGGAGCGCTCGTACGTTGCGGGACGTTGGCGGATCGGATGTTACTGATCCGAGCGACCGGTAGTGGCGCGGCGTTCCTTCGGCCATCAGCGAAATGGCGGCTACCGAAGGATAATGCCCATTTTTACGGCAGTTAGGAAGAGAAGACCCCGAGGTTCACTGCTTGCGATCGTCCCCCCCCTGTTTGCTCAACCGGCGCACGACCGATACCAGCTTCGCCATGGCCGGATCGGTAATCGGTTCCGCAACACAGATTTCGCGGCTTCGTTCGCCGATCGTCAGCCCAACCGTATAGGTGCGTGCGTCGGGTCGCGCACGAGTCTCGGCCGGTGCGCAGTCGAAAAACCCGGCCTCGTCGGCAAGGTCGGCAAGTTCCGCACGCTGGGGGCTGGCGAGATCGCCGAAGCAGACCGTCTGCTCCTTCGCAAGTCCCGGAAAATGGGCAAGGCCGCCTTCGATCCGTAAGCGGGCCTCGCCCGTTACCGGTTCGCCATCGGCCTTGTCCGTCGTCATCCAATCACTCCAACTGCCTGCCACGCCCCGGCGACTGCGGCCACCTCAGGACTTCCCAACCCGTATAAACGACCTGCAACGTCGATGGTAACGCGGGCGAAGCCGGCAAAGTCCGTGTTGGCTCTGGTATTCGGGTCAAGCAGCGCATTGTACCAGATCCGCCCGGCATGGTCCCACGCGTTTCCGCCGATCGACGTCGCCGCCAGATAGAAGGCGCGGTTGGGAATGCCGGAATTGATATGGACCCCGCCATTATCCTGATTCGTGCGGACGAAATCGTCCATATGCGCCGGCTGCGGATCCTTGCCGAGGACCGGGTCGTCATAGGCGGTGCCCGGTGCCTGCATCGAACGAAGCGCTATGCCGTTTACCCTGGCGGTCAACAGACCGGCACCGATCAGCCAGTCCGCCTGATCCGCGGCCTGCCCGAGCAGGCGCTGTTTCACGAGGCTGCCGAACACGTCGGAGATGCTTTCGTTCAGCGCCCCCGACTGGTTGAAATATGCGAGGCCCGCCTCCTTCTCGGTCACGCCGTGGGTCAGTTCGTGGCCGATGACGTCGAGCGAGATCGTAAAGCGATTGAACAATTCGCCGTCACCATCGCCGAACACCATCTGGGTTCCGTCCCAGAAGGCGTTGTCATAATCCTGGTCGTAATGGACCGTCGCGTCGAGCGGCATGCCGGCATCGTCGATCGAGTTGCGCTGATACGCCCCCCAATACAGGGCGAACGTGGCGCCGAGGCCGTCATAGGCTTCGTCGACCGCCACATCACCGGTCGGTCCGTCACCCTCGCGGCGCACCACGGTCGCGCCGGGCGCCTCGGGTTCGCCGGCCGCGTCGCGAATGGTCCGTAGCGGGCTCGGCGTCAGGATATTACCGGCGGCGGCCCGGCGGCGGGCGATATCGCCGACGACCGGGCCAGCAGTGCTGGCGCGTACCATGCGGATGGTTGGATCGATCAACAGACTGCGGATCGCCAACGCACGCATTTCCGGCGAGCCGTTCTCGGCGATCCGCGAAAGAATGTAGGGCGGAAGGATGCAGTGCAGCGAGTGTCGATGAACGGAGGTGCACATGATCGTATCTCCTGTGGATTTGGTCAGCGGCGGGCGCGGCGCACCGTAAAGGGTATCAGCGCGACCCACATGATCGTGATGAACGCGAAGAACTGCCCGGTCTGTTCGGGGCCGCCCGGCAGATAACCGAAGCCGCCCAGGGCAGCCGCGTACAGGACGAACGAAACGACCGAGACGACGATGGCTAGGATATCGGCCCCACCCCCTTCCTCGTCCTGTGTCGCGAACCAGCGAAGCGCCATGATGAAGAGTATGATGACGGCGATCAGGATCAGGCGGAGAACCGCGTGACCGGCGGCGATGCCGATCGCGAGCGGGTAGAGCGTCACCGCCTCGACCGGGAACAGCTTTACGAGGCTGGTATAATAGGGTTCGGCGACGGGAGAGGACCGTGTTCCCGCCAATGCCCCCCGCGTCGACGGGGCACGCAGCCGAAGCGCCCCGCGAAGCGCCGGCCTCGCGCTTGTCACGCCCGGTCCGTCCATTGCCGCGATCGCCCGTTGGACCGTCGTGGCATAGCGCGAAACCGCGGCGTCATCGGGGACGAGGACCACGCCCATTTTCGTCGCCTGACCACAGCGGTCGAAAACCGTGGCGAACAGCGGACGATCCCCGTCTTCCGTCCCGTGCGATCCGACGAACCGCTCGTGCGCGCTACCGAGCGCCGTGCGCAGGCCGAAGAAGGTGTCGAAGAAGCGCGGCAGATAGCGTGGATTGGCGGTGAACGCCTGCAATTGGTCGATCAGCGTGTCCGCTGCGTCCCGGGCCTGATGAAAGTTGGTCATGAGTCCTCCTCAGGCGGGGGTTGCGAGCGATGCGATCAGGCCCAGCGCTCGGGTGATACGCTCGATGTTCAGCTCCCCGGCGGCGCGGCGCTGTTGCCGTGTCAGGCGGCCGGCCAGCGCGTCGCGCAGTCCCGCCTGCGCCTTGGCGGCAAGGTCGATCGCGTCCGCGACCCGCGCGGCGCGTACCGGCCCGTCCTTCGCTGCCTCGCGCGCTGCGAAGATGCGGGCGGCCAACTGTTCGCGCTGGTCGGCTGACAGGGTCGCGCGGTTGCGGATATAGGTTCGGAACAGGGCGTTGCCGTAGAGGTCGTCGGCATTGCGTGCCGCCCCTTTTCCCCATGCGGTGACCTGCACCGACAGCGATGCCAGTGCCCGATCGACGACGGCACCACGTTCGAGGACCAGCGCGCGAACATCGCGTACCTGCCGGGCTTCGCGCGCCAGATCGTCGGCGAAGGCGATCAGCGCGACGAGGCTCTGGCCCTGCTCGCTCGCCACCGCGGCGTTGATGTTCGGCAGGTCGGTGCCGGCGACGAAGTTCGTGAAGCGGGCAAGTCGGTCGGCCTGATCGGCGAAGGCGGTGAGTTCCGCTGATACATCGGTCTTCGGTGCCTCGACGATGGCGGCAAGGGCGTCGGCATAGTCGCTGATCGCAGCGATCAGGGCAATGCGCGGTTCCAGCACGGCGCGTGGGTTGCTGCCGATATCGATGTCGAAGGCGGCATAGCCTTGCATCGGAGCCTCGGCCGACAGGCATAACGGCGCGGGCGGTGCGTCGGGCACGATGGGCACCTGTATACGCAGTGGCGTCACCGGCAGGCAGCTAGAATCGCTCGCGACGAGTGCTGCTGCAGCTTCGCGTCGACGCTGCTCGATGGCATCGAAATAGCTGGCCGTTGCCGTCACCGCCTCGCGGCTTTGTGCCTGCACCGTTCCTGCTGCGTCCAGCCGAATGGCATTGGTGGCACAGCCGCAGACGAGCGACGCTAGGGTCAGTATCGGCAGAACGGCATTGATGCGGCGGCCCATGGCGATCTCCTTGCGATCAGCGGACATCATGCCTGTAAACCGCGATTTTGCCTTTCGTTTCTTCGTCGGGGCAGGCGGCGCGATCGCGGCCGATCCGGCGGTGGGTCGCGGCGCCGCAGGGCGGCGATGATATTGGCGATACTGGTGATAAGCGCCGCGATGCCGACCAGCATCGGACCGTCGATCATGTCGGGCATTTTTCCGACTCCATAGTTGATCCGCGAGCCAGTGTTCCAGCTATGTTCTTTGTAGGACAATGTTTTTTCGCGGATCAGGCCAAAATGTCTCCCGGGCCGGTGATAAGCCGTCGGACGCTCTCACCGGTCGCCGCTTCTTCGTTCGAAAAGCCGTCGAAGGTGTGCAGCATGCCGAAATCGAGATTGGTCAAACCCTCGATCGCGCGTACCGACCGCTGATATGTTTTGAAGGCGCCGAACAGCAGCGTGTGCTCGGTCAGGTCGACGTCATGATCGATCAGGTAGGCGGTTGACGATGGGCGCCCATCGTCATGGACGAAGGCGACGACTTTCCAATAGGCCAAGGGGATCGCAACGCCGCGGTAGAGGGGGTCGGTCGCACGGAACACCGGGCCGGTGAACACGCTCGCCCGCTCGCCGACGCGGCGGGTGTTATCGAGGATATAGTCCTCAAGGCTGAGCCAGGTCCGCTGGTTGAAGGCGGAGAGTTGCGGTGCGCAATTGGTGAAGTGGAAAGTATCCCGGTTGGCGATACCGGCGGTCGTTCCCCAGTTCGGGTCTTCCCGGCGAACCAGATGTCCCCGGTCGAAATCGTTATTGGCGTACAGCGCCTCGCCGACTTGCGCATCCTCGGGGATGCGGCCGTCAAATGCCCAGGGATCACCGCCGCGTGGTACCGATACGCTTGCGCTTCCATCGATATTGACGCCAGTGAATAGCGCCAAACGACGACTCCGAGACATGACGATCGAGAAATGCTCGTAGTCGAGGCGTGCGTCGGGGTTGTTCACAATGGGCAGGACATCATCCGCGATTGCGGAAGCGCTGGGTAGCGGTACGACAAATTCGCCCAGATGATCGGCACGATACCCCGGTCTGCCCTGAAAATATGCGTTGGGCGACGTTCGAACCGTTGCTGCGTCAAACGGGAGCAGGGTTTCGCTCGCTGGAACCACTGGACGCAGATCGTTCAGGCGCGGCCGGTACAACAGATCGATCTTCATCGCGTTTCTCCGTAACTTTCCCAGGGTCAGGACTCGTTGATCACAGCCAGAGGATGACGGCGGCTGCGACGGTGATGGCAGAGAAGAAGCCGGTTGGGCAGCGGTCGTATCGGGTAGCGACGCTCCGCCAGTCCTTGAGACGTCCGATCAAGATTTCGATGCGGCTGCGGCGGCGATAGCGGCGCTTGTCGTAACTGACGGGCTCGTTGCGCGATTTGCGGCTCGGGATGCAGGGCTGAATGCTCTTGACCTGCAGCGCCTTCCTCAACGAGTCGGTGTCGTAGCCGCGGTCGTTAGGTCGCCATTGTGCCTTGGGCAGGCCACCCAGCATTGCTGCCGCCGGTGTAGTCGCTGACCTGACCGGCAGTCATCAATCGGACCCTGCTTGCAGTGTAGCGACTTGTTTGCGATCTCCCACTGCCTTGCTTTGCAGGCCAGCAACCAAAGGATCAAAACGCGCGAACCACACCGAGTTTCACGGTCGTGCGTCGATAGTCATACAGGCCAACCGTCGACCAGTTTCGCTCGGCACCCACCTGCACCAGCGGCGCAAAGCCCCGGACGGTCAGTTGCCGCAGCGTGACGCCGAGTGAGGTCGAAAGCAGCCATTCTCGCCGACGATCGGTAAACAGGATCAGCCGCGCATCCCCTTCCAGTCGGTTGAGACCGACATCGGCGGTCAGGTCGACCCGCTTCATCTGGAACCACGACGTCGCCCCGACCCCGGCGGAAGCCGCAGCATAGCCGGGATCGGCAGCCGTCTGCCGATAGCCGCTGAGGCGCAGGCCATATCCCGTCCTCGGGCTGACGGCACGATCGAACCCGATCGATGCATCGTAGAGACCGCCATTCTGCAGGTCGTTGGCCCGATACGATGCCCGTGCGGCACCGCCATGGGCGACCATCTGGTTCTGCCGCCCGATGGGGTGGATCCAGTCGAAGGACAGGCTGTCGGTCTGGGCGTAAGGATGCCCTCCGTACCAACGCCAGGTCTTGCCGATCGACGGACTGAGTCTATCCTGCTTTCGCTGCCATTCCAGCCCGAGCAGCATTGAAGCGGATACATCGTTGAACTGCGACCGGCGATACAGATTTCCGAGCGTCGAAAAGCGCGGCAGCACCGTTAGGCCGGGAGAGACGGCGATCCGTCCATACCCCTGTCCGGCAAGGCGCAATCCGACGCCGGACTGGGCGCGGGCGTCGCGCGACAGGGTGAGCGGCGCGATGACGGTGTCCAGCGTCCGCGCCTGTGTCGCGCGGTTGATATTGCTGTCGGGTGCAACGGCGATCTGAACCGCACCGCCCAGCGCGCGTGACGATCGCAGCGCGAGGGCGAACTGGTCCACCGTTACCGCGACCGCGTCAGGCAGGCCGATCGACTGCGCCTGCCGCACCGCGCGTCGGGCTCCGGCATCGTCCCCCAGTGCCGCCAGCACACGCGCCAGTTCGAGGCGAACCCGCGCTGCATCAGGCTTCTCGTCAAGCAGAGCGCGGAATGCCAAGGCCGCCTCGCGGTACCGCTTTTTACCGGACAGCATCATTCCCTTGCGGAACCGTGCTTCGGCGCGCACCTCGGGATCGGGATCATGTTCCAGCGCGGCAAAGAGCTGGACGGCATCGTCGGTCCGGTCTGCCGCCTGCGCTGCGTCGGCTGCGGCGAATATCTGTGCCGCCGACAGGCCCTCACGGACCTGCTCCGTGGAATCGGGTTGTCCCGCCAATGTTACGACACCGGCAAAACCCAGCCAGAGCAGGAGCATCAGCGTCTTTTAGCGACGGTAACGCCGGAGATGGCAGTGCTGCCGATATCCGCAGGGAAATTGCCGTTGTTGAGGATCGTAAAGGTGGCTGCGATTTCCTGGGCGTCGGGACCGTAGAAGCGCGGTGCGATATTGCTGAAATCGATGTTCACGGCGGTCGTCGCGCCCGCACGATTGAGCGCGGCGGCGTTCATCCCACGGGCGGTAATTGCGTCCGAAAACGTCCAGGTGCCAAGTGACGTCGTGGTACCACCGCCGGTCGGAACACCGGTCAGCATCAGCGCCCCTTCGTAACGCTGATTGCTGAAATCCACCGCGAACCGCGATGTGCCGCCGACATCTATCGTCTCCCCAGAGGTCGTCGCCGTTGAACCATAGACGATCCCGTCATAACTGGCGGTGCCCGTCCGGCCAGCCAGCAGTTTGACCGGTGTTTCGAAGCCGTAGGCGGCAAAAAACTTGCGGACCTCCGCAAAGCTGCCGTTACGGAACGGAACGCTCCAGATGCCGAACCCCGCATAGGTCAGCTGGATTTCGCCGCTGCTGGTCATCGCAGGTCGATAGATGTCGACATGCGATGCATTGCCATCGGTCGTGAAATCGTAGCTGGCAAAGTTCGGTCGCTGCGTCGCCGAACGATTCGCCGGCCCGAACAGATACGGCGACACCATGCCGTCATACGGCCGGTACGCGAAGCCGCCATCGGGCGTCAGCTGGAGGTTGCCCGGTGCTGAAAATCCGTTGGGCAGCCCGTTATAGCCAATGGCACCGCGGAACTGGGGCGAGAGGGACGTATTCGTCGCCGTGGTCCACGTTGCCGTAGGGGCGGGAAGCGACGTCGCGGCCACGATGTTGGTCAGGGTCAACGATACGGGAGCCCTAGTGGTATCTCGCTGCCCGGTCAGTGTCCCCGTAACCGCCGCTCCCGAACGATTGGTAGCCGAGAAACCGGCTCCGACCTCTTCTGCCGACGGACCGAAGAAACGCCCGTTCATCGTTCCCGAAACCACGCCGTCGAAGCCGGCATAGTAGACGTTGCCCGACAAACTGTTGCCGCTGCCGACCTGACCGGTAGTAACCAGTTCGATGCCGCCACCGCTGCCGTAGGAGTTGCTGGCGAGGCTATATTCGCCGACCATGTTGATCGACCGGAACGTACCACTGCTCAGGTCGACGTCCAGCGTACCCGCACCCGTGAATGCCTTCGGTTCCTTGCCAGGCGTGGTGATGAAACCGAATGCCGCGGTTTCATACCCGGCATAACCGGTACGCGGCACAGCGGTTGCCGCCGTTTCCAAGCCGAAGACGAAGGCATCGAAAACGGTATTCTGCGTCGTCGAAGACACGGAATTGCGCTGCCAATATCCCAGCGCAACATATGCGTTGGACTTGCTGCCGTTGTAAGGCTGCGTTGCGATCGTGAGATAGTCGCGTTGCGCGCTATCGCTGTTCGTATACCGTGTTTCGCCGGGAAATTCGGTCTTCTGCCCCTGCGCTGCGGTAAAGATGGCGCTGCGTCCGGCGGTCTCGATCGTATAGGATTTGGCGACGGCGTCGTAGCTGACCTTGACGGTCGATGTCGTTGATGCGGCCTTTTCCACCAAACGGTCCGACAGATTTATACTAGTATCAACGCTCGCGCCGTTAGCTGAAAATATCTGGCTCGCCTTCAGATCGGTAATGACAGTGTTGGTCGGGGCGGGGGTCGGCGTTACCGCGATTGGTACAGACCCCGCACTGTTGGTTCCGCCGCCGCCACACGCGCCAAGCAACACGCACGGTGCCAACGCCATGTTCACCGATCGCCGCATCCTGCTCCCCTGCCCCACAATGTCTTGAGTCCCCGCAACAGGGATACACTGCTTGGGTAGTGATACAAGACCGGCATCGCCGACCCGCTCAGGCTATATCCTAGGGTTTTGATATGGTGGCGGTATGGCAGATTGCCGGACGACGGTGATATTTCAGCAAGTAGGCATTGCCGCTTCTAATAATTTTCAAGGCTGACCCGCTGTCTACGCTTCGATTGTTGGATTGGCCCGCAGCTGCTCAGTGCGGTTGAGTTGGAAGGCGCGAACGTTGGTGATGCGGTCGTTATCATTCCGGATCAGCCATTTCATAAATAGAAATGCTTCGACCTATAACCGGCCATTCATGTTTGCATGGGCCTGCCAAATTTTGGGCATTCTTTCATATTGTCAGTGAACTCATCACGACCAAAATTAACGCATCCACAATTTCATGGCACTGTATTGGAAGAATTTTTATAAAAACTACAATATTCTGATGTGCCCATGGAACTAATAATCACGGTATTAAAAACTATGCTTACCCATAATATGTGCACGCGATATTGGCAATCGGCAACGAAATGTCGTTGGCAATGCTTGTGTTAATGTTATATTTCCGCCATGTGTCTGTAGTATCTGACGAGCCAAACTTAGACTGATGCCAGTGCCGTTGGGTTTGGTAGAATGAAACGGGCGGAAGATGTTAGCATCACTTGCAGCGACGCTCGGCCCTTCATCGCGGATCTCAATTACCAGATTTTGCTCAGCGCAAAAGGCGTCCACATGAACGATTGCAGCCGTGTCCGGCCCAGCGGCTTCGACAGCGTTCTGTAGCAACGCCCACAGCGCCTGATTAAGCTGATCCCGATCGAGCGGGGCTTCAAGGTCCGGCTCAACCTTCGTTGTCAGAGAGGCGCTGGGCCAACGACTGACGAAAAGACGGGATAGGTCGTCGATCAGTTCTTCCACTGATGTTAATTGTTTAAACGGTGGTGGGAGTCTAGGTGTTTAGTCCCGGCATCTGGTGGATCGGGTCGACGATGAACCGATCTGGCTCTGACGTCCATATCTTGGCGATGTATTCGTAGGGTGTGAGCCCGCTGAGTGTCTTGAGCCGGCGGGCGAAATTGTAGGCAGCCATGAAGTCGGCGAGGTGCGTTCGCAGTTGGTCGTGGCTCTCGTAGTGGAAGCGTTTGACGGTCGCCTCCTTAATGGTCCGGTTCATCCGCTCGACCTGTCCGTTGGTCCATGGGTGGTTCGGTTTGGTGAGCCGGTGCTCGATGCCGTTTGCGTCGCAGATCATGTCGAAGCGCATCTGGCGCGACCAAGCGGTGTTCCGGTTGCGCGGCTGCTCGGCGAACTGGATGCCATTATCGGTGAGGATTGTGTGGATCCGGTAGGGTACGGCTTTCAGCAGGTGTTCGAGGAACTCCCAGGCTGTCCGCCTGTCAGCCTTGTCGACCAGCTGGGTGACGGCGAACTTGCTGGTGCGGTCGATACCGACGAAGAGGTACAGTTTGCCTTCGTTGGTCTGCACCTCGGCGATATCAATGTGAAAGAAGCCGATGGGATAACGCTTGAAGAGCTGACGCTTTGGCTTGTCACCTTCGATGTCCGGCAGGCGGGATATGCCATGTCGCTGGAGGCAGCGGTGCAGCGCTGACCGGGTCAGGTGCGGGATCGACGGCTGCAGGGCGTAGAGGCAGTCATCCAGCGGCAGCAGCGTGTGCCGCCGGAACGCCACAACCATTGCCTCCTCGGCTTCAGTCAGGGTCGTTGAATGAGGGGCCTTCGGCCCGGTCTTCAGATCCTCGACTGTCGCCCTTTTACGCCACTTCGCCACCGTCTTGGGGTTGATCCCCAACTCACGGCTCAGCGTCGAGAGCGAAGCTTGCGATCGCTGTATTGCTGCTCGGACGGCGTGCGTGGTCGTGGCGCTCCCATGACGAACCTGTCCCATACGGCCTCCTTCCATTCCGACGAAAGGATCGCACCATCAAACCGTGGGATCAAACACCTAGGTTTGGCTTGTCTGGCAGCTATGCATGCCGCAGCCTGTGTTCCAACTGGTCACCCCGCGATGGTGAACACTGAGCCGGAGTCGACACGGATACCAGCGCCATTTATAAAACTGGCGCGTTCGGAGACGAGGAACGCGACCGCCGCTGCCACCTCTTCCGGCTTGCCCCGCCGCTTCAGCACCATGCTTGGCCGTTCTTCGTTGAGGAAGCTGGAGATCGCCTCGTCGAAGGTGGTACCCTTCTCCTCGGCGCGCTTGCGCATCATCGCATCGGTCATCGGTGTTGCGATGAACGCCGGCGACACGGTGTTGACCAGCACGTTATCGCAGCCGTAGGCTTTGGAAAGTCCCTTTGCGAGGCTGAGGATACCTGCCTTCGACGCACAATAGGCGAGTTCGTCAACGTACGGCTGCACTGCATCCTCGGACGCGAACAGCACGATCCGTCCCCAGCCCTTCGTCCGCATCGCCGGTATCGCCTCGCGGCACATCCGCACCGCCCCCATCAGATTGATGTTCAGCGTCTCGAGCCAACCGGCATCGTTGACATCGAGGAAGTCGCCGGTCGCGCCGGTGACGCCGGCAGCGTTGACGTAGATATCGGGTTCTCCCAGCTTCTCGCGGACCTGCTGCCAGATCGCTTCGACCTCGTCGAGCTTGGTGACGTCCCCGGTCACCGCGACGATCTCGCCAAGCGGCGACAGTTCGTCGACCGCCTCATCCAGCGTGCCGTCCGGCTTGTCAGTGATCGCGACGCGGACTCCTGCCTCAAGCAATAGCCGAGCAGTTTCCTTTCCCATGCCAGAGTCTGCTCCACTGATCAACGCGATGCGGCCTTTGATACCCAGATCCATGTCTCTCTCCTTCAACCTCGCGTCGCGAGGAAACGGTCGGCGGTGCGCAGCGACAGTGCCATGATCGTCAACGCCGGATTAGCAGCAAGCGCGCTCGGGAAGACCGAATTGTCGCAGATGAACAGGTTGTCGATATCGAAGCTGCGTCCGTCGGCGTCGACCACGGCACGGTCGCCGTCTTGGCCCATCCGGCACGTGCCGATCGTGTGCGCCGAGCGGTCGACCGCGAAGATGTCGCGCGCGCCCGCCGCTTCCCAGATCGCGGTCATCGTCTTTCGCGCATGAGCGTCGATCGCGCGTTCGTTCGGCCCGTAGCTGAAGTCGATCCGCGCCTTGCGCAATCCATAGGCGTCGGTCTCGTCCGCCAGCGTCAGCCGGTTGTCGTCGGACGGCAGGCATTCGCCATTGATGCCGATTCCACCCAACCGGTTGTAATCGTCGAGAAGGTCGACCAACGCCCGCCCCCACAACCCGGCACCGCGCGCTAAATTGGTGGCGAGCGTCACTGGCATCACGCCTAGGCTTTGGATCAAATAGCCGCCGGCATGGTCGGCGTCGCCGGCCCGCATCATGTCCTCTGTGATCAGCGACGAGGGGTAGCCGCGGTTCATCCGCATGTCGGCATCGAACCGACCCCACACCTGCGTCGCGACATGCGCCATGAAGTTGCGCCCGACCTGACCGCTTGAATTGGCGAGATCGAGGTTGAGTAGTAATCGCGGCGTCTCGACCCCGCCGGCGCACAGAAACAGCGCGCGACAGGATAGGCGTCGACGCTCGCCGCGACAAACATAGACTACCCCGGTCACCCGGCCGTTGCCGTCGCGTTCGATGTCGACGACGCGGCACTCCGCCCGCACCTCGGCACCATGTGCGACGGCGAGAGGCAACCAGCTCGTGTCGGTCGTCGCCTTGGCGGCAGTGCGACAGCCCTGGTGGCAGGTGCCGCAGTTGATGCACGCCTTGCGCTCGCCCCAATGCGGCTGCTCGCGGTCGCGCGAGACCAGAGCAGCGGGAGCGTCGGTCGCAGTGATGTTGAGTGCGGTGCAACCGCGTGCCATCGCATTGGCGGGCGCATTGCGCGCGACCGGAGGCAATTCGTAGCGCCGCCCCACGTCCCAGGGATAGCGCGCGGGGCCGGACACGCCGATGAAGCGCTCGACCGCGTCGATATAACCGATCAATTCATCGTGGGCGATCGGCCAGTCCTCGCCCCGCCCGCTCTGGCTGCGCAACCGCAGGTCGCGCGCGTCGGGCCGCGGGCAGAAGGCACCCCAGTGCAACGTCGAACCACCGACACCCATGCCTGAATTGTTGGCGCCGAAGGCGGTGGCGTCGGCGCCGCCGCTCAGCCGCTCTTCCATCCAATAGATGTCGGCGGCGAGTTCGTCGGCGACATGATCGTCGGGCCGAAAGGCGCGCCCCGCCTCCAGCACGATGACCGAGACGCCCGCTTGTGAGAGCCGCGCGGCGAGCGGCGCGCCGCCCGCGCCGCTGCCGACGATGACGACGTCAGTCACGTCCGCTGCCGCGCTCATGCCTGCACCTCCAACTGCTGCCAGTCTTCGATCATGTCGGCCGCGGTCAGCCGATATCCCTGCTTGTGCGGTCCGTCGCCGCCGACGGCGAAACCGTCATAGCCGATCCGCGCCATGGTCGCCGGCAGCGCCATCCATTGACGCGCGATCTCGGAGCGCGCCTCGGCGAACCATAATCGCATCTGGCGCGGATCGAAGGCACCGCCCTCCGTGTCAGCGGTCTCGTCGGCGATCGACTGCAGGCATTGCTCGCGATCCGCTGGCGAAGCGTCGGCAAAGCTGCTGGAGAGGTGATCTAGCGTGTCCAGGCCCGACGTCCAACCCTCAGCGTCGGCGGGCAGTTCGGCGCTGCGCCAGCCGTCGCCGATCCCGCTTGTCAGCATCGCATCGATCCGGGCGGCGAGATCGACTGGATCGGCGGCACCTGGCAGCACCGTCTCGATCAAGGCGGCGAGCACCGCCCGCTGCTGCGGCGACAGCACCTTGCCTCGCGGCGGTGCGGCGTGCCGCTCGGTCATTACCGCGCGTGTTCTGCGGCTGACCCGATCGGAGGCAAGGAGCGCAACGAACGGCGCGGGCAATGCTCGTGCGAAGGCCTGAGTGATGTGATCCCGGATCAAGGTCGCGACCGCAGCGGGCTGTTCATAGGGCAACAAATGCGCGGCGCCGGCCACCACTTCGACGCGCGCGTTGCGATAGTGCGGCAGGTTAAGCCGCCGCTGCGCGTCCTCGCCCAGATCCCCGTCCTCACCACCGGCGACGATCAGCGCCGGCACCGCAAGCGTCCCCGCAGCCTCCCTCCAATCCTCGCGGCTGTCGCGCTTCAGCCAGCCGGTCCAGGCAAGGCGTCGGGAACGCTCCACGTCGGCGATTGCCTGCGTGCGTAGCGGTTCGGGTAAGCGCTGTGCGGTGTTGGCATCGACGAACGTCGCCGCTTCGTCCGGACCAATCCGACCGTTGGCGAACCAGTCGATCATCTCGGCGCGACGCTCCTCGGCCATCGGCTCGGAGGCGGGAGGAGACGCGGCCAGCAGCACTACTGCGGCAAGGCCTGCGAAGGCAGGGTCGCCATCGCGAGCGCGCGCGGCGGCCAACGTGGCAATCTTGCCACCCATGCTGTGCCCGACCACTGCCCAGCTCTGTGGCTGATGCGCAGCCACCTGTTCGGAGAACCAGTCGACTAGCCCCGCGACATCAAGGTCGGCATCCGGGCTGCCGCCGAAACCGGGTAGGCAGAGCGGGACGCAAGCGCCGACATCGCCGAGGTCGGCGATTACCTGATCCCACTCGCGTGCGCTCGCGCCCAGTGCATGAAGGAAATATACCCGGTTCATACGCCCTCCGGCTTTCACGAGCGGCAGCACCAGTGCACCGGTGCTGCCGCACCAATCCTACGCCACGCCTGCCCCGCCGGTGACGCCGTAAACCTCACCGCTGATGAAGCTTGCCTCCTGACTGGCGAGGAGCACATACACTGCGGACAACTCGACAGGCTGACCGGGACGGCCGTACTGGCTCTCCGAACCGAACTTCTCGACCGCCTCCGGGGGCTGGCCGCCCGACGCCTGCAACGCGGTCCAGAAAGGGCCCGGTGCGACCACGTTGGCGCGTATGCCCTTCTCGAGCAGCTGTTTGGCCAGCGCCTTTGTGTAAGCGACGATCCCCGCCTTGGTGGTCGCATAGTCGAGCAGGATCGCCGACGGCTCGTAAGCTTGGATCGAGGCGGTGGTGATGACGCTCGCGCCGGTCGGCAGGTGCGGCACCGCAGCCTGAGTGATCCAATGCATGGCGTACAGGTTGGTCTTCATTGTCCTGTCGAAATCGTCCGAGCTAACCTTAGAGATGTCCTCGCGGTTCTGCTGGCGCCCCGCATTGATGACGAGAATGTCGATGCCCCCCAGCGCCTCATTGGCCTTGCTGACGAGCTCGCGGCACCATGCCTCGTCGGTGATATCGCCGGGCAGCGCGACGGCTGTGCGACCCTCCGCCTCGATCAGCTTGATGACCTCATCGGCATCCGACTGCTCGGTCTCAAGGTAGGAGATCGCGACGTCGGTTCCTTCGCGCGCATAGGCAATTGCCGCGGCGCGACCGACCCCACTATCACCGCCCGTAATAAGCGCCTTGCGGCCCTTGAGTTTGCCGGCACCGACATAGCTCGTTTCGCCGTGATCGGGCTTCGGATCCATGTCGGATGCAAGGCCGGGGACGGGCTGCGGCTGCCGAGGGAAAGGGGGCTGGGGATATTGCGTACGCGGGTCCTGGATGGTCAGACGATCGGTCATGTAATTGCTCCAGCTTGGGGTGACGTGGTGGGAAAGTGTCGAAGGCCGTCAGCAATCATCCTCGGCCGCGAGCACATCGAGCGCCATGACGTGCGCTAGATGCGACAGGCCCTGCGGAAGGTTGCCAAGGAACGTGCCGGTGCGCGGATCGGCCATCTCGGTCATTATGCCGACCCCGCGGTCGAGAGCGGTGGTGATGGCGTCGAACACCTGCTCGGCGCGCTCACGCTGACCGAGCAGCGCGCGTGCCTCCACCATCCAGAAGGTGCATGCGAGGAAGCAGCCTTCCTCGGCGGAGACGTCAGTGTAGCGATAATGATAGGGCCCAGCGCCGAGCTCGGCGTCGATCGCATCGAGGGTTTTTACAAGCCGCTCACGGCCGTCGAAGCCGAAGCGCACCATCAGCGCAAGGGAGGCGTCGAGCTTCTCACTGCCGGGATAGAAAACGAACGCCTGCTTGGTTTCTGACCAGCAGTTCTCCTCGATCCATCCGGCAATCCGGTCGCGCTCACGCGACCAACGTTCGCGACACGTAGTGGGCAGCTGACCCTCGTCGGCGAGTTCGACGGCACGCGCCAGCGCCTGCCAGCAACTGACCTTCGACATAGTATAATGCTGGGACTCCTCCAGCTCCCAGATGCCGGCATCCTTCTTGCGCCACACGTCAGCGCACTCATCGGCAAGGTGTGAAAGAAGTTCGGCGCTGGATGCATCAAGTATGTTGCCGCACTCGACGAAGCGCGAGGCCGTCTCGAAGATGTCCCCATAGATGCCATGCTGGTGCTGGTCGGTCGCCGCGTTGCCGATCTGGACGGGTGTGGACCGCCGATAGCCTGGCACTTCGATCTCGCTCAAGCTTGGTACGATCGCGCCATCGAGCGAGTAGCAGACCCGCGCGCCATGCTCTTCCAATCGCTTCAGCAGCCAGCTGAACGCCGCCTTGGCCTCCGCCTGCGCACCTGCTGCCAGGAAGGCCTTGATGGTGTAGCCAGCGTCGCGGATCCACGCGTAGCGATAGTCGTAGTTCTTTTTGCCGCCGATACCCTCCGGCAGCGATGTCGTGGCGGCCGCGGCGATTGCGCCCGACGGCGAGAACAGCAGCAGCTTGAGTGCGAGCACGCTGCGGATGAATTCCGGTCGCCGGTCGCCGTCATATTCGATCTGCTCGGACCACACTCGCCACTCCGCATCGGATGTATCGATGCGCTCGTCGATCTTATCGATTTTAGGCACGATCAGCGGTTCGTCCTCGCCGGCGACGATCGCTACGATCTCCCGCTGCCCCTGCACGACCGTGAACTCAGCCGTCACTGCCTCGTCGGAGCGTTCGACCGTGATGCCTTCACTATGGAGCAGCAGCCCAAGCACCGTGCCGACATGGAAGACGGCGTGCTTGCCGATCGTCGACTGATAGGGACTGGCGCCGTTTGCGCGACGCCCCGGACGCATATTCAGCTGGAACCTGACAGAGCCGTCGAGCCCTTCGATGCGACGACCAAGTTCGGCCCAAGGCAGTCGCCCTGCCGTGCCGCTGTTCATCGATTCCGTCAGCTTGGCGCGACCTGACGCTGTCGTGAAGATCGTCTCAAGCACGTTGCTGTCGGGCAGGTAGCGCCGCTCCACCTCGAAGCTCTCGACCGGCGCGATGACGAAGCGGCCACCCTCCTCCGGATCAAGTAATCGGTCGAACAGTGGCGGAGAGTCGAGGTTGGGAACGCACCACCAGTCGATCGAACCGTCGGCCCCCGACAGCGCTACCGAGCGACCGTCACCCAGCGCGCCGTAATCCTCCAGTGCAAGATAGCCATCGACCCTGGTGCCGCCTGCCACAGGCGCGGCGATCTTGCCGCGGACGACGTCGAGCAGACCGTTCATGGGCGAAGTCGCGGCAGGAGCCGGCTTAGGCTAAAGCCTGCTGCTGCACCTGTGCTGAGCAGGGCACCCGCTGCCGCGACCTTAAGCAGGTCCCGTTGTCGGCTAGAGAAGATCTCACGGCGGCTCGATTTTACACGGTCGGGCGACGGCCCATCGATGGCAGCTGGCCCTTCGCCCGGTTCGTCGAGGTTGCCGACGCGGTCCGGTGCGGGGTCACCGGTCATGGCGTCGATCTGCTTGGCCGCCTGCTGATCGGCGAACTCAGGCGCAAGTGACTGCCCAAGCGCCATCATGGCGGTCGAGCGTCCGACCCAGAATTCGCGCTGTGGCCGCTCCACCGCCTCTTGCACCGCCTTGGCGCATAGCCGCGGATCAAACAGCGGATCAGGCAGCACTTGTTCGCGACCGCTATGATTGCGGGTCCAGGTCGGCTGCGGTGTGTTCACCGCCGGCAGGTAGACGACGGATAAGGTGATCCTACTTTTATCGGCGATCAGCTCGGCGCGCAGCGAGTCCGTGAACCCGGTTACGGCGGCCTTGGCGGCGCAATACGCCGCCTGGAGTGGTGCGGGTCGAAGCGCGAGGCCTGAGGATACCTGGATGATGGCGCCCTTGTCGCGCGTCTTCATATAACGGAGAGCGGCGAGAGTCCCATGCACCTGGCTCAGATAGGTCGTGGCCGTAACACGGGCGTATTCGGCGGCGGTAATGTGATCCGCACGCGCGACGACGGTGGACATAGCGTTGTTGACCCAGGCATCGATCGGCCCAAGCTCATCCTCTATTCGCGCTGCGGCGGCGTCGACCGCGTCTGCGTCCACGACGTCGACACTGATCGCCAGGACTTTTGAGGCGCCTGCCAACAAAAGCATCGCCTGCGCTTGCTCGAGCCGAGCCCGGTGGCGCCCCAAGATGCCTAGCTGCCAACCGGCAATCGCAAACTTCTCGGCAATGGCAAGTCCGATGCCTGCACTGCCGCCCGTCACCACTATGGTCTTCGCCATATCAGCCTCGCAAAACAATGTGATAATGCCCCGAGGTAGAATGACCGGCGCACGATGCGCCTGGGGATCAAGACGGGAACGTCTTCGGCCCGCATCATATCCGCAGCTCGGTCATTATATCTATTCGAATACGATCCATCGGATCGCGGCATACTAGCCTAGGACCGCTCATGGATTGGTCTTCGGATCGTTACGCTCGTAGGCTCTGACCCTCTTGAAGGGTAGAATTGTTCTCATCCTCGTGTTGAGCGGCTTCGACCCAATCCCGGACATTCAGTTGTCATCTTCCAAAGCTTCAACTTCGGACCCCCATTAATGTCGGAAGCGGGGACTGCGTCATAGGCGCTTTCCCCGCCGAACCGCACGGCAGCTTCCCGAGGAAAAATTTAGAGAAGCAGCGCCAATGGCAGCACTGTCGGCGCGGCGGCTGGACTTGCGATCGCCCCTGCGCCGACGGTGGCCACAACCCCAACCTCGCTCACCGACACCCGGAGGCCTCATCGCGATTAATCTGCGGTATGAGCTCGATCCTACGGCTGGCTCTGATGTGAGGGGCTGGGTCAGCTGCGATCCGGATTCCCGCGCATCGTCGGCCAGTCGGAATAGCCGACCGACCCGCCGCCATACCAATACTCTTTTGGCGCCTCTGCAAGCGGCGCACCTGTGCGCAGGCGATCAACGAGATCGGGGTTGGCAATGAACGGCCGCCCCATGCTGAACAGGTCGGCATCGCCACGCTCAAGAACCTCTTCGGCCAGCTTGAGCGTGTACTGGTTGTTCGCGATATAAGCCCCTTTGAAGCGCTTGCGCAGCGCAGCAAAGTCGACGCCATCTGCGTCACGTGTCTGCTGCGTCACGCCCTCGATGTCGTGGACATAGAGCAGGCCGCGCTGAGACAGCGCATCAACATAAATGCCGAAGGTTTCCATCACGGTGCTGTCGAGCGGCGTCTCGCCGGGCATTGTCGTTGCTGGCGACAACCGGATGCCGACACGCCCTGCGCCCCAAACGCCGACGACCGCGTCGACGACCTCGAGGGGGAAGCGCAGACGGTTTTCGATTGACCCGCCATAGGGGTCGGTTCGCCGGTTGGTGCTGTCGCGTACGAACTGTTCAAGCAGATAGTTGTTCGCCGAATGGACTTCGACCCCATCGAACCCTGCCGCCTTGGCGTTGGTGGCGGCGCGACGATAATCCTCGACGATGCCAGGGATCTCGTCCGTTTCCAGGGCTCGCGGCGTTACGTGGTCCTTCATACCATCCTTGGTGAATGCCTGTCCAACCGGCTTGATGGCCGACGGCGCAACCGGCGGTTTTCCGCCCTGTAGGTCCGGATGCGAGATACGCCCAGTATGCCACAACTGAAGAAATATGACGCCGCCACGATCATGGACAGCCTGCACGATCGGGCGCCACGCCTCGATTTGCTGTTCGTTCCAGATACCCGGTGTTAACGCATAGCCGACCGCCTGGGGAGATACGTTGGTCGCTTCGCTTATGATGATCCCGGCGTCAGCGCGCTGTGAGTAATAGTCTGCGGCGAAAGCGGGCGGGATCCCGTCGTCGTTCGAACGGCTGCGCGTCAACGGCGCCATGACGATGCGGTTGCGCAGCGACAGGTCGCCGATCTGGACGGGCTGCAATATGGGCGATGCGGAATGGTCGGGCATGGTCGGCGATATCCATCAAGCAGTGCAAGATCAGGAACGCTGAACGGACAAGCTGCCGTTATGGTCCGGCGTTCGGCCACATTCATGGTCGGTTGAACCGATCTGGAAGAGATGCTGGTGGCGCGTTGACGGCCGCAATGGCCTCCTATGCGATCATGACCGAACCCCAGTCGTTTCGATCCCCTCCTGGCTAACTGATCTCAGCGCTCGTCAATGTGTATGAACTCGTCGTTTGGGCGTCCCCGCTTCGGCACCGGCACGCCCAAGCATTTACATGTCCGCTGCGGTCGGGCGAACGATCACCTCATTGATGTCGACACCCTCCGGCTGCTCGATGGCATAGCGAACGGCTCGCGCGATCGCGTCCGGCGTCAGCGACTTCTTTCGCCATCCGGTCAGGGCCGCAGCAACCTCAGGATCGGTGATGTCATGGCCCAGCTCGGTGGCGACCACGCCCGGCGAGATCAACGTCGAACGGACCTCGTCATGCTCCTGCCGCAGCCCTTCAGTGATGGCGCGTACGGCATGTTTGGTGGCGCAATAAACCGCGGCGGTCGGCATCACCATGTGTGCGGCGACCGAGGCGACATTGACGACATGCCCCCGTCGCTGAGCCACGAACCGCGGCAGGACCGCGGCGATGCCGTTGAGGACGCCGTGGATGTTGACGTCGACCATCCGCTTCCACTCGTCGCGCTTGAGCGCAGCGAGCGGTGAGAGGGGCATCACACCCGCATTGTTGACCAGCACGTCGACACGTCCGAAGCGCGCTTCAGCGGCCTCCACGAACGCATCGAAATCGGCGCCGTAGGTGACGTCGAGTTCGCGCCAGGCGACGGTCTCGCCCAGTTCCTCCGTCAGTGCCTTCAGGCGCTCTCCGCGACGCGCGCCGATGAACAGCCGGGTGCCGGTCGCAGCCATTTCTCGCGCAGTTGCCTCGCCGATCCCACTCGACGCGCCTGTGATGAGGACGACCTTGTCAATATTTCCTGCCATGATGCAGTCCTTCCGTTGTGGTGACGGGACGCAGATGGGCCATCGTCCATGTCGCACGGTAGAGTGATTGCCCTAATGGCTTGCACGATCCTCTAGAATTAACGCCAGATGTTTGCCCACAGCTCGCAATTGGAGAAGGATCGTCGGCATGGACCGGATCGCCGAACTCTCTGCCCTCATCCATCGACACGTCGTGGGTACAGGCATTTGCAGCACGGCGATGCCGCATGTTTCGCTGATCCGGGCCGACGCACCGAGCACCCCCACGCCTGCCGTCTACGAGGCCTCCCTTTGCATAATAGCCCAGGGGTCTAAGCGGGTGTCGATCGGCGACCACAGCGTGGTCTATGATGCGGCCCATTACCTCTTGGTCTCGGTCGACTTGCCGCTGGTCGGTCATGTGCTCGATGCGAGCCCCGAGCGACCCTATCTCTGCTGCAAGATCGATCTCGATGCCTCGATCTTGGCCGATCTCATGGCGATCGAAGGCGGCGGGCTGGTCCGAACAGACTTGCCGGTGCTTGGCGTCTACCCCGGCGATCCCGACCTGATCGACGCGGCATGCCGGCTGGTCGGCCTGCTCGACCGACCCGACACGATCCGCGCGCTGGCGCCGCTGATCGAGCGCGAGATCCTCTATCGTCTGCTCACCGGACCGCATGGTCCGATGCTTCGTCACGTCGCAACCGCTGGCAGCCATCTCAATCAGGTCAGCCGCGCCATCGCCGCCATCCGCCGGCGTTTCGACGCGCCGATCCGCATCGACGATGTCGCAGCCGAGGCCGGCATGAGCTCCTCCTCGCTCCACGTACACTTCAAGGCGATTACCCGCATGACGCCGCTGGAGTATCAAAAACAGCTGCGGTTGCAGGAGGCTAGACGCCTGATGCTGACGGAGGGCGCCACGGCGAGCACCGCAGGCTTTGCCGTCGGCTATGAGAGCCCATCGCAATTCAGCCGCGAATACAGGCGACTGTTCGGCGCGCCTCCACGTGCCGACATCGAACGACTCCACGCTGCGCCAGCAGCCGCCATGGCGCTGTGACAATGGCTCGGGTCGCGACCGGTGCTTCAAAATGCTGTGATCAGCTGATGCTGGGACGCAGACCCACAAACGGACGTTCGAGCTCCCTTTCCTGCCTCCCAATTGCAGCCATTCGTTAATCGGGTTGAACGGCAGCTAAGTAGGCCCAAATCAGGCACCGGCGCAGCGGGTCAGGATAGCAGACAGTGCGCTTTCAAAGAGGGAAGCGCCGATAGGCGACGCTCCGCACGGCCTATGTTCTGCCGGCAGCTAAGCCTCCGCTTCTAGCTCACGTAAGCTGCGGCCGCGCGTCTCTCTACCTGAGCGTCCGATCAGTACCGCTGACAGCGTCATTGGTATGATCAGCGCAACTGCCGCGCCCCCCATCGTCGGGATCAGCCCAGCGAAGGCTCCTAGCTGGACAGCAACGCCACCAAATTTGCTACTGCCCGCGATCAGCCCGGTGGCACGTCCACGGACGCGTAACGCGTAGTTTTCGGCTGCATAGGGAAGTAGCACGGCGATCAATCCGTTTGTGCCAACCACCAGCAGCGCGATCACAGCGATCAGCAGTGGTGGCCAAGCCAGCGTAGGCGCCGGCAGTAGGGCTCCAGCAAGCCCGGCAAGTGTGAGAAGCACAGTGCCGATCAGGGTGCGCTTGCTGCTCCACCGGCTGTAAAGGAAGGCCGCGATCATGATCGTGGGCAGGGCAACGAGTGCTGAGCTGGCGATGATGCCGCTCGCAATCTCAGCACTAAAGCCTCGATCCTGGAGATCGGAAGGCAGCCATAGCAGCAAGCCGAAGTTGACGAAGCTCCAAGACAGGGCCGTGATCACCAGGGCGATGGTCAACTCGCGGTGGTGAGCCGCTGCGCTGCCAGCGTCCGCTGGCGCTGCTTGTGGAGCACGCCTGACGATGCCGAACTTGAGAGCCATGTCAGCCAGCTCCGCGTTCATGCCACGTTCCATCAGAAAGCGCGGCGATTCCGGAATCCACCTTGCCATCGCAAGCAGCAACAAACCGGTGGGAAAGCCCTGCAGCCACAAGCTACGCCAGCCGAACAGAGGCTCGAACAGATGCGCGGCACCGCTAGCTGCCAGGTAGCCGCCGACCAGTCCCGTACCGCCAACCAGCACAAGGACCCAACTTCTGTGCCGCGGAGGCATGATCTCAGCCAACAGCGTGTAGACGACAGGCAGCATGCCGCCAGCCGAGCACCCCATCAGAAAGCACATAACTAGGTTCCAGCTGTAGGAAGGCATAGCTCCGCAGATGGAGGTCGAGACGAACAGGATCGTGGACAACAGGATCGACACGCGCCGACCGTAAATGTCTGCAAGCCACCCCCACAGGAACGAGCCGACCGTGGTTCCGGTTAGGGCAACGAACGGCAGCAGAGCAACGGTAGACTTTGCAAGACCGTACTCCCCACGCATACCGGGAAGCACAAAGCCGAGCGTTGCTGGCTTCATCGTGTCGATAATCAGGCCGAGGGTAAGCACCAGCAGAACGGCCGCATGCGAGCGCGTCAGAGGGGTATCATCGGGCGCTTCAAATGCGGCGCCAGCGCCTGGCCTGTGATCAGGCCGTTTCTTGGGTAAAGCGCCAAATATAGCAGCCGGCACGCCGATGCCGATCAGCGCCATGCCCATGTACATCCATCCGTCCATAGGCATACCCGACAGGTGATTGCCCATCGTATGGGCCATCGCGAGCATCGGTAAGTGAAGGGCAACCCCAACGCTGATTGCCGCACAGCCTGTCCAGAAGAGCGGCCAGCGCTCTCCGACAACCGAGTTTCCGCGGCTTCTTCTGCCGTTCGCCATCCATTCACCCCCACCAGGAGCGGTGGCATACGCCGCACGGTTCGCCTGCTGCAAGCCGAGCACCCGCTGCCGGGGCACTGATCCGGCTGATGGCCTGCCGAATGGCGGCTTTCGAGCGAACGGATCGCCAAACCTAAGCGTCCGGCTCACGATGCAATTGCCGGAACCGTCGACTTACGAGACCCACATCCGGTCATTCCGGATGCCCTACCCGCGCCCCAGCTTCTGCCATTCGTTCATTTCGCAATTTGGAGCATACTCAGCCGAGCTGGCCGACCGGTTGTCCGGCATTGGGAGGGAAGCGGACTGGCAGCTTCTGGATGCGTTTCAACGAAAGCCGCCGCTCAACCGCCATTGATTGAAGCGTGCGTCGGTCTGATCTCGACGGCTGCGGGTTGACGCCCTTCGTTCCAAATCGACAACCAAGCGTCGTCGAACCAATCGAACGAGTGAGGATGCCCGTCTTCGAGCGTCACGATCGCTTCTCCACCAACCGGAACCTCGAATTGGTCGCAAATCGGCTCAATAAAGATCGTTAGTGGCCGATCGCTCTTGTTTCGTATCGGCAGCCTCACTCGTCATCCTTGATTTATTAAAGGGACCCATGAGCGGGACTCGAACCCGCCAAACGCTTCGATTACCCGGTGCGCCCGCTCCGACAGCGTCAGGGCCGAGGTCAACTTACTGGCTGAATAAGCGTCTGCAATATGGCGACGCTAGGTTGGTGCCGAACGTCTGGTATTGGGCGATTGTGTTGAAGAAGTCGGCGTTGCGCCGGTCGACGAGTTGCCGCTGAGCTGCGGTGGAAGCCGCTGATTGGCTCAGACGGGTAGTGGCTGCGCGGGCATCGGGATGAGCTTGGCCATCTTGCGGAGGTTCTGGGCGGTGGCCGCCATGTGGAACTCGTCCCTTGCACCGTTTGGACCACGCAGGCGCAATCGGTCGAGCTTCAGAATGCGTTTGAGGTGCGCGAACAGCATCTCGACCTTCTTTCGCTGGCGGCGGGAGGTGACGTAGGCGTCGGTGGTGGCGATATCGCGGGCCAGATCGCGAGCCCCTTCGTGGATCGAGCGGGTTACCTTTCGCGCCGGCATGTTGGGCGTGCAGCGTTCCCGCAGGGCGCAGCCGCCGCAGTCCCGCTGTCGTGCGCGATAGCGGATGAAGCCGTCCTGGCCGACGTCGCCCCGCGCGGTCGCGAAGTTGCGGTTCCTGGGCCTCAGGCGCTTGCCGCCAGGGCAGACGTAGCTGTCGTCATCATGGTCGTAGGTGAAGGCATCGCGTTCGAACGTGCCGTCGCGGCGGGCCGATTTGTCGAACACCGGGATGTGGGGCTGGATGTCACGTTCGTGGACCAGCCAGGCGAGCATCTCCGCCGAGCCGTAAGCGGTGTCCGCCGCCAGTCGCTCGGGCCAGACGCCGAAGCGGTCCTGCACCCGCGCGATCATGCGCTTGCACGCGGTCACCTCGGCCTGGCGCACGGCGGTGCTCGCTTCCACGTCCATGATGACGGCGTGGTCGATGTCGATGAGGTAGTTGGTCGAGTAGGCGTAGAAGGCCGGCCCGCGATGCGCGCTGGTCCAGCGCGATGCCGGATCGGCCGGTGCCAGATACTTCGGCACTACCGGTGTCGCTGCGCCGAACGCAGCATCGTCGAGAACGGCCAGATACTCGCGTACCGCACGACTGTCGGCGTCCGGCGGCACGCCGTCGCTGCCCGGACCGCCGGTCTGGCGATTGGCATCGGCGCGGATCAGACTGGCATCGACCGCGAACCCTTCGCCGCCGACGAGCCCCTCCGCCATGCAGCGCGCGACCGTCGTCTCGAACAACCGGCGCAACAGGTCGCTGTCGCGGAAGCGCCCGTGCCGGTTCTTCGAGAAGGTCGAGTGATCGGGCACGTCGCCCTCCAGCCCCAACCGGCAGAACCACCGATAGGCCAGGTTCAGATGCACTTCGTCGCACAGCCGCCGCTCGGACCGGATACCCATGCAATAGCCGATGATGAGCATCCGGATCATCAGTTCCGGATCGATCGAGGGGCGACCCGTTTCACTGTAGAAGGGTTTCAGCTCCTCGCGAATGCCCGACAGATCCACGAACCGGTCTATCGAGCGCAGCAAATGGTCCGCCGGCACGTGCCGCTCCAGGCTGAAGCTGTAGAACAGCGCTTCCTGCGCCACCGTCCGCTCGCCCATCATCGGCCCGTCTCCGCTTGCCTCGCGGCAATTGAATCAGACCAGCGACACCACTGCAAGACGCCCTTTTTCAACACAATCGGGCGAAAGCGTTCGTCAAATGATGATGCCCTGGCGGTAGGCCAGCTTCGCGTTTCCCCGCACCTTGGTGCCGCGCTTTGTCACTTCGAGGCTAACCCGATCGCGATCAATGCGGGTTAACAGCACCCCAAGGCAGTCATATCTTTCCATGCTAGGGTCGACATCGGTCTCGACGTGGAGGTCTAATCGGTCCGGGTCAGGCCCATAGTTGCGCACGATAGCATCTGAGCCATAGAACCGCTCAACCGCCTGCTTAATGAAGCTCCTTTCTTCGGCTTGAAGCGAAGCGGGTAATCTAGCGGGGATTGGCGGCGATGCGGCAGGCATGCGACTAGGCTAGCCGGTTAGCCAATGTCTGCAAGTGGGCGAGGGCAGACGCCTTGCCCTTCCGCCGAGGAGACCCACAACCAGACGTTCAAAGGCGCCTGGCCGCTTCCCGACTTCGGACAGCCGTTCATGTCGAAGTTTGCAGCGGGCGACGGCCTAGATTATCAGAGCGAATAGCGCGGAAGGGGTGGGAACCAGTCGATCACGCGACGGATGGGTCAGCGGGCAGAGCGATAACATTTTCCGTACCGAACAAGTCAAGAACCTTTGCCAAGGCAGCCTGGCTTAGCACCTGCGTAAACAGGAGCGCCAGCCTCCGCTTCGGACGCGAGCAGGCCACGTAGAAAAGGTTACGATTGCTCTCAAAGGAGGCCGTCTTGTCTCCAGGAGGTCCCTGATCTAGCCATTCCAACATTTGACCGAAGTTATACTTGTTCCAACCGCGACCGACGATAACGAGGACGTTCTCGAACTCAGCTCCCTTAACCCCGTGCTTTGTCGCGAACGGCGTGTGGCCGTCAATGAAGGCATCCACCGCCATCAGCTCCGCATAGGAAACGTCGCGGAGCCTCCGTAGCTGGGTCACCCTACGCGGCTCGTTTTCCGTAGGAACATCTCCCACTGCAGCAAGCCGATTTTCGCGATCGATAACCGCTTCGGGAACGCGCATGTGCTCCTGCGCCCGCATGAAGTCGATCACCTGTCCAATGGTCCCGCTATGCCTGAGCTCGATGAGTTCTTGGAAAGATTGGGACCACGCCGCCTTGTCTTTATGACGGCGGATGCTTGGGTGACCAGCGTCGAGGCATCCGAACATCTCGCCGTAGCGCTGCGCTTGGAAGGCGGCGCATGCGGGCTCCACCTGATCCGCGAGGAACTTGATGTGCGGATCTTCCTTCTTCAGCCACGGGTCGTTGAATTGACCGTAGATCTGCTGGATCGTCGGATAGCCCTGCTCCCGTGCGAGGACGCTATGGCTGAGCATCAAGATCTTCGTCCGCTCGACCGCAAAATCCCAGCCTTCGCCGATGAGCCTGCCCTTGAGATGGTCGAAGTAGGCGCGGGCCGCCTCGGCGCTCGTATCTCCAGTCCAGTGCCCGCCCCCCTGACCCGTGCGCCGCTGCCCCGGCCAAGCGTTGGTATGGAAAAGCCGCGCCTCGCCCGGCGCGTCGGCGTCGCTCGGGATCTGCGGAAGCGCAGGCCTCATGCGGTTTAGCACCGAAACGATGGGTTCTACCGACCGGAAGTTCGCGTTCTTGTCTATGACTTGGAGCGCGGCGTGCTCAACCGCTCCGCATCCGTCGCCATAGATCTTCTGCCAGTGGTCACCGAAGAGTCCGACGACCGGGCCGGTTCCGGTGTCGAGGAAGTGCTGCTTCAGAGCGTTCACGAAGCCAGCGTCCGTATCCTGATACTCATCTATAAGGAGAACCGGAAAGCGCGCGGTCATCACGGCCCGGAACTTGGGCCGGGCGAGTAGTGCGGTCATGAGCGTGAGCACGTCCTCGTGCCGCAGTGTCAATTCCGCTTCGGTCACCCTAGGATAGCCGAATTCGTATTGGATGGTCCGGACACCAATTTCGGCGACATCCGCCTCGGCGAGCCGGTCGGCCCAGCCTTCGAGCGTCGGTACTAATGCGCGAATCTCTGGCTGAAAGTCCTGCAACAGCGACCAGCAGAAGCCGTGGATCGTCTCCGGCCGCACAGCGGGATGCGCTTGGACGCGGGACGCGATCTCGTCCTTCGCGACGTTCGTGAAGGTAATGCAGCCGATCTGCTGCCGGTTGCGCATGAGCTCGGAACCGCGCAGTGCCAGCAGCCGGCGGAGGGCCTTCTCCAGCGAGTAGGTCTTGCCCGCACCGGCACCGGCCTCGAGACGAAAGCTACGCCCTTCGTCAAAGCATGCAAAAACTTGCTCCAACGCGGCGCGGCCGGCAGCGTCAGCCGGGCTCTCCCCATCAGCCATGGGCCGGCTGTCCGTAGTCGGCAACTTCTATGCCGATCACCTCAGCGACCAGCTCCGCCGCCACCACGTCGGGCGGAAGAACCGGAGCGGGATTCCCCGCGGCGAGCCACCGCAAACCCTCGGCGATATATCTGGGCGTTCTCCAAGCTGTGCTTTCGATAGCGTGCTCGAGGGCGAAGCTAGACTTTTTCTGCTCGGCCGCATGCTCGTAGGCGAGCGCCGCTCGATCCCCCCCGCCGAGTTCGAACAGATCCGGGTTCGCGAGGATGAACGCGTCCTCGAAGCTCCGGGCGGAGGGGCCGCCATCCTGTTCCGGGATCTGATAGGCCAGCCGCCTGCCGCCGCTTGTCTTCTCGTCAGCTGTCTTCGCCAGAAGCTGCGCAGGCGAGACATCGGGCGCGAACCAGTCCTTGATACACGCATTACTAGTGAAGGCCCCCTGCGCCACCAAGACCGCGACACGCTTATTGTTGGCATTGGGAGCCACGGAGTCGATGTCGGTGATGACGAGCGTGCGCAGCTCGAGGAAATTGAGAAGATCGTAGAACCGGTGCGCGTACGCGCCGCCGACCTCCATGACTGTCAGGTATTGACTGCTGAGCTGCGGCTGCCCGGCCGCCGTCTCGTCAGTCTTTCGGATCATGGACGGAAGCAGGAGCCGCTCCGACGTGCCCTCAATCAGGATCGCCTTATCGGCGAAGAACAGGTCACAACGCGAGAGCGTAAGATACTGGTGGAGAAATTCGCGCACCGCCGGCTCGGCACCCGCCATGCCCTGACGCAAATCCTTGACGAGCGAACGGCGCACTCCCTCGCCATCGGCGACGGAGAGAAAGTAGCGGAGACTCTCGAACCTTGCTTCGTTCGCCATGTGTGGGGAGTGCGTCGTCACGACGAACTGCACCGGCCACGGTTGGTCGGCGTTCAGCTGCGCCACGAACGCGGCCGTGACCCGCTCAAGCTGACGGATGAAAACCTCCTGCATCTGAGGGTGGAGGTGCGCCTCCGGCTCCTCGATGAAGATGAGGTGGACGCCGGATGAGGTCGGCATTGCCTGATATTCTCGAAAGAAGCTCAACAGCTGCAGGAGCATGTAGACGAGGTTCCTGGTCCCAAGACCGCTGTAGGTCTCAGGGAGCGTCATACCGTTGACGCCCCGATACCTGACTTTCGTGTGGTCTTTGAGAAGCTTGTTTACGTCGAAGCTCGTCTCAGTCACGAGTCCGGGATCCGACAACCCGGGATATCCGAACAGGTCGAACGTCGGCAGCAGCGAGGTCAGACCCGAGTTGAAGCTATTGTGTACGTCGCCTTGGATCGCCTCCACCACTTCCTTGAGCTGCTCTGCGGTCGTCCGTCTTTCGGGATTGATGTCATCAGTCAGGGCCGACTGGAACAGCACCTCGACGACCTTACCCAAAACATCACGCTCACGAATGGTGTCGTCGTCGAGACCGCGTTGGGCGTTGATAAAGCCCACCCCGACCAGCGTAGTAAGCAACTTGGTCTCGAGCGACTTGCGGTTGGTGGCATCGTTCGGATCAACGGCCTCCAGCGTTCCCACATAGGCGGTGGGGAGCCGTTGGCCGAGATCCCGGAAGAAACGGGAGCGGTCGTTCGCCGCATCCTCCAGCGGGACCAAATGGTCAGCAAAAAACGTCTCGGGTGCCGTAGCCTTTGGGCCGAACCGAAACTCCAGGCGAGCCTCGTGGCAGTCGTCGTTGAGGTCGATGATGCAGTTGCCCAGCGGCCCGAGATCCAGAGCGTCCGTGTCGTACTCGATGTCGAGGACCAGCCGGATCGAAGGCAGCTGCTCCCAAGCGTCGGCGGACTGCGGGTCGGCGCGGTAGGCCTGCAGCGCCTGCCAAAAGCTCTCGTGGCACCCCAGCGAGAAGTCCTCAAGCCGTAATGCCAGACTGCCGCCGGACAAGATCCGCCGGAACAGCTCTGCGATTGACGTCTTCCCGCTATTGTTCCGCCCGACGATCAGCGTCGTGCGTGCCTCGAACCCAAATTCTACATTACGGAGAAGTCGGAAGTTCTCGATCCTGGCCCTCACTATCCGCATTCTCATCCCCCAGGCATTCCGTCGCCGAAACACTTAATAGACTTGCCAGTGCACTCGGCATACCCGGTTTACAGCCGAGGACATCCTCGACATGTCGATGGTTTAAGCTGGGTCCTCCGAGCGTCGATCCATTGAAGGGAAAAACATTCGCTCGCCTATCGTGATCGACCCAGGAGTGGTCATTCGCGGCTTCTCTCGAGCTGCCCCATCCGGCCATTCGTTCCTGTCGGCTAACCGACGAGTCGAGCCTCGCTCATGTCTAACAAAGCAGCCGACGCTACTAAGAATATGATCAGACACAGGCTGTATACGAGAATCGGACGGTAGAGCCGTCCAGTCGGTTGACCCAAAAGCATTTGGTGGCGAAGTCGGCGGTACGCACGCTGAAATTCTTGATGCCTGCCCCGATCTTATCGTCGGCCTCCGGATGCAGCGCGAGCGCGGCGGTCAGGACGACGCCGTCGGCGGCACTGACCCGGTCGCCCGGGTCGTAGCGGTTGAGCATAGCTTTGAGGTGGGCTCGCGCGGCGGTCTGCGTCTCGAAGTGCAGATCGCCGTAGCTTACGGACTTCTTCACACCCATGTGGTCATACCTTTCATGTTGTTGTCTGATTGGAGGGTTCCACGCCGTCATCGAGGGTTAGCCTTTCCCGAAGCTCCCGCACGATCACCACAGGCAGGTCCATGCCGTCGAGCCGGTCCGAGCGATCGGCCATCCACTTAAGCGCCTGCGTCTGGTCGAGGTCGTCTCTGGCGATCTTCTCGTAGAGCGCGACCGCGGTCATGCGCGACAGGCCCAACTCCATCAGCGAGATCAGCGTACGTGACGACACGCCGAACTCGAGCTGGGTGCCAATGTCCATGTTGTGGTCGATTAGGTCCTCGCGACCGATCTCGAGGTAGTGGAGATGGAGCACGTCTACGTATGCCGACAGGTACTTCGGCGCGCGGAAACGGGCGATCTGCTCGACCAGCGCCATCGTGTCCCGGATTAGGGCCGGTAGCTGGTAGACCTTACCGACATCCTCATGCCACGCGATGTTGCGGCGGATAATCCTCGCGAGAGACTTGCCCTCCAGCCATTGCAGCACGATGATTGCATAGAGCGCGACCCTCTTGTCCGGGGTGAAAGCCGGAAACAGGCTCGCGTTGATCCTGCGCATGATCGTGATGAAGCGGTCCATGCAGTCGTCGCTGGCAACGTCCACCGGCGCGAGGTTCTCTGGTTCGCCCGGATAGCGTCTAAAGGTCTCCAGCAGGCGCTGCATGCCTATCGGGCTCACGCCCGAGTGCCTCGACGCGAGCGCTGGTTCGATCTCGATGGCGGTGGCGATTGTCTCGAGCACCCCGTCCAGCTTCGCTATGAACGCGGGATCGTGACGCTTGGCGAAGTCAGCCTTCGCGATCGATCCCAGCCGCATGAACGTCGTCAGCAGATACGCTCCCACTTGCTCGAACTCCTCCACGCCGTCGAGCTCGCCGGGACTGCCTTCCAGGCGCGCGGTAAGATAGTTGATGAGGCCATGTCCTGTGTCGAGGACGGCATCGCTCTCGCGGCGGATCGGGTAGCGGGCGCGCAGCGGCACACCGCTCGGCCATGCCGTTACGTTCTCCGGATCGAGACAGACGATGTTGCCCTGGAACTCGTCGCCCCACCGCCCAGCCCTACCGGCCAGGTTCCAGAAGTCGTGGGGCTCCATTGGGTTGCCCTTGCCCTTCCGGGGTCCGCGTACCACGATCGTCCTGCACGATAGGTTCACGCCTTCGACGAGTGTGGATGTGCACACTAGGAAGCGGATCCTGCCGGACCTGAAGAGGCGTTCGATCTCAAGCCGCAGCAGCGAGGGCATGTTGCCGAAATGGAAGGCCACGCCCTGCTCGACCAGCGGAGCCAGACGGAACTGCGGGTGGACCCCCTTCCGCGCGAGGTCAGCCAGCGCGGCGAGCTCCGGATGGACGTCCCCGAGATCCGCCTCGGGCTGCAGCTGGCTGATGAAGTCGGCGATGTCCTCGGCCTCGGCGGCGCCGTTGGCGTAGACGAGGGTTCCGCCCCGCGCACCCGTTGCCGCGGCGGCGACAAACGCCAATCGTTTCGAGAAGGTCGCGGGCGTGCTCGGAAGCTGGAGAACGCCGACCTCGACCTCCGCGTCGCCACGCCTGACGGCGAGTGCGTAGCGCCGCGGCTTCCCCTTCTCCTGCCTGGCGAGGATCAGGTTCTGCAGAACCGTCGGCGCGTCGCTGTCGACGGCGACGGTCTGGACGTCGGGCGGCGCGTCGGCGAGCAGTTCGCCGGGGTTCTGCGTCGCTGGACTTATGAAGATCAGCTTCAGGCGCGGATTGAGCCGCGTGGCGCGCTCCACGGCGTCCTGGAGGATGACGCCCCGCCCGTCGTCGCCGATCTTGTGGGCTTCGTCGACAATCATCAGATCGACCGAGAAGTCGCCGCCGAGGACGTTCGCGAGCAGGTGCATGCGCTCCTGCGTGAGCACCAGGATGAGGCGCGAGCCTCCAGAGCGGGCGGCGTCGAACTTCGTCCTGAGCGGCAGTGACGACACCACGATGCCGGGGCGGCCCTTGAGAATGGTTTCGAGGTTCGACTCGATCTCCGAGACGAGCGCTCGGGTCGGCGCGAGGTAGACGGCGATCGTTGAACCGCCTGTCCCCATCTGATCGACGAGCCACTGCAAGACGAGGAAGGTCTTGCCCGACGCCGTGGGGGCGGAGGCGGAGAGCCATGCCGAAGTCGATGCTCCGGTCCAGAAACGCTGCTGGAACTCGTTTACCTCGATCCATCGTCCGGTGGTCTCTACCAGCACCGACCGGTCCATTTCCCGGCGCTGCGCCTCGATGCGCAACGACAGGCCGAGACGTTCGTCCAACCTCCCGGCGATGAGCCCGCGATCGACCGCCAGGTCAACCGATCGGAAGTTCGAGAGTTTGCCGAGAAGCACGGCGCCTCCGTCCCGGACCTGCGCGTCCTCGACCATGGAGACGGCGGACACGGCGATCCGGAGGGCAGCTTCCTGATCGCCCCGCCGTTCCGACCTTGCGAGGATGCTGCCGGCGAGTATCAACCTCTGCCAGTCGAAGTCTTCGGGACCGGGACCGTCGTCTACGGCGAGGCCGCTGAATTCGGATCGCACCGTCATCCGGGTCAGTGCCGCGATCTCGTCTCCGACCCCTTCCTTGAGCAGCCAGGCCTGCAGGTCGGCCAGGCTCACTTCGCGAGGCCCATCACTTCGAGGAAGATGTCCCGAAAGCCTTGGGACGATGGCAGCGGCACGCAGAAGAACTCGATCTCCAAGGTCTCGAGCTTGTTCTTGACCACCCCTTCACCGACCTTGCCGACCCATTCGACGAGCGCCGTCTTCGCCGCCTTGGCAATCTCGTCGGCAAGCGCGGACGCCCCCTCCGCCGGATAGAACGGCACGCCGAATCCGACTAGCGCGACGCCGCAGTACCGCACTCGGTTGGACATCGGCGAGGAGCGGTCGAAGTACTTCCTGAGTGCACTGGTCAGGCGCTCGTCGGTGAGATCGGCCTTGTCGCTGAGGAGCAGGAGGTCGCGTTCGCGTTCCGACCCTTCGTGGTCGGGTTCGATGAGGTACGGTGCCAGGGAGTCGAGGCACGAAGAGATCGCCGCGGCCGGGGTCGCGTAGACCTTCGACTCCCCCCAGTAGAGCTTGAGCACGCCTTCCGACGTGATTCCGGCGTACACGCCGTCGGCACCGTGGTAGTGCACGCGGCTATCGGTCTTGAGGTCCATCTTGCAGAGGATTTGCGGGAGCTTGAGGAAGCGCTCTGCGAGGAGATACAGGAGCATCTCGCCGCCCTCACCGGTCGTGGCGAGGTCCGTGAACGACCGCTTCGCCCGCTCCACCAGCTCGGCGACCGCCTCGGTGCTGTTGAACCGCGCATCGCGTGCTTTTGCCTCTGCAATCTTGGAGCGCGGCAGGGCGTAGATGGCCGCCGCATTCCGCATAAATTCGGCCAGCCGTCTTAGCTGGACCCGTCCGTTTCCGTCAATCGCCAGACAATGGCAGTGCACCTTCACCGACTGTCCGGTCACGATCACATCCCGCTCGATCAAAGTGAGATGGACGTCGAGCGCCTCCGGATCTCCCGTCAACGCGGCTTCGAGATCGGTCGCAGTGATCGTCGACAGATCGATTCCCCCAGATTTACAACCCTGTTCAAGGATGACCAACTCGTTGTATCTACACGATTAGCATAGCTAATAGGCTAAGCAAGGTGACGAGCTTCCGTCGCCGGTGCAAGCCAAGACGTCGACATGGGCAGTTAGGCTGTTGACGTAGGATGCTGGTGGGCCGAATTAGGTGATCAGCAGGATGCTCTTGTACGGTGAAACGCCCCAGTCATTCCGGCTCTGTCGCATCGATAGTTGCGCGGCCCTCGCTTCCGGCCGGCCGAGCCTGCCTATGACGCCTTCCTTGGTGATACTGCCGCCTCATAATGCACTTCGATGCAGTCGTACGGCGTCCACTCCATTTCTAGCAACGACGGTCAGGCTGACGTAACTCGGCCTGAACGAACGTCGGCTTAGCCGTCTCGCCGGCCAAAAACGGACAGGCCGGTTTCCACCATGAACGCACGTCTGCTTCCTGCGCCTGAGCCTACTTTGCTTGGCCGCAACCGTTCGTCGCGGGAACGATTCGTATCGACTCATAGGATTTGGCAGTCGGTGGGCGATGCGGCAGCCTCGGAAGCATGGAACAGCAGATTATTCATGCCTGCGGCCACAAGCAGGTTCATGTCATTTACGGCTTCGACTCTCAGGTCGCGCGCAAGGCACGCTGGCTGCGGACAACCAAATGCCGAGCCTGTTTCGTCGCTGACAAGAAAACCGAACAAACCGAGGCTGCGGCACGTGACAGTGCGACGATAGCGCATCTCGTCCTGCCGCCACTGACCGGGAGTGAGCGGCAGGTGAGTTGGGCCGAAACTATTCGCATCAATCGTTTGGCCGCGCTGATGGCGACCCCACACAAAACCACTGATGCCGACTGCAGCCTTTGTCTGCGCATAAGCGATGCGAAGTGGTGGATCGATCACCGGGACCTGCCGAACGCAGATCTCGTGGTTCAGGCGACTAGGCAGCTGCAAATTGCTGCCATGCCAGCTAATGGGCAACAGTCCGCAGCGGCATGATCAGGACCCCAGCGCTTACTTACTCAATAGCACGAACCTGCCGGCATACCACCTGAACTCCAACGCAACGCGCCGCTTAGCTCAGACCTGAAAGTAAAGTAGCCGTGGATCATCGAGCATGCTGGCTGGCGTCGGAGTAATCCAATCGGCACCATGTTCGGGATAGGGGCCGTAGAACAGGTCGCCCATCGCCCGACGGAAATGGGCATTCATCCACCGACGTCGCCGATGCTCGGGGGCATCGTGGATCATGTGGCATCGCTGGCAAAGCGCAGCCAGCTTTTCGAAGCGACTGTCGCTTGGATCGTGATGGAGATGGGCGCACGCTAGAACCACCGATGTCCACTTACCAACGTGCAGAATATCGTTGGTCGGGCGACGAACCCGCCTGCCCTGCCCGTTCCGCCAATAGCCGCGTTCCGCATCCCACCACCGTCCGTCACCCATGTGGAAGACGCGCTTCAGATGTCCCCGACCACAATGCTCGCAGCACCCTTTGGCACGGACAAACCGAACGAAGTCGGAAATATGCCGCCAATCGATCGGGTACAGAAAAACATGCTCAGGACGGATCGGCATCGGTAGCAGCGCTATGCAGTAGAGCGGATTCCGATGGCAAGGCACCGTTTGGCCCGAGAGACGCTGCAGGTAGGAAGCGATAAACCGTCCCTCGCGAGATCCCCAGTTCGCGGGCGATGTGCGCCGGGCGCATCCCCTGCGCCGCGCGCGTGCGCACCGCCTCCGGATCGATACGCGGTTTGCCGCCCTTATAGACGCCGCGCGCCTTGGCAGCCGCGATCCCCTCCGCCTGTCGTTCCTTACGCAGGTTCGTCTCGAACTCGGCAAAGACGCCGAGCATATCGAGGAACGCTTTACCGGCGGCAGTGCGGGTATCGATCGGCTGCTCTGTCGCCTTTAAGGCTACCCCCCTGCCCTTCAACTCGTGGACGATGTCCTGAAGGTCCTTCATCGACCGTGCGAGCCGGTCGATCCGCGTCACAACCAGCGTGTCGCCCTCGCGCAGAAAATCGAGCAGGACTTGTAATTCGGTTCGAGCTTCGCGCCCGGACCCGGACTTTTTCTCCGACCGGATCGTCTGACATCCAGCTGCGCGTAAAGCGGCTTCCTGGATGCCGAGATCCTGATCCGTCGTAGAAACACGGGCATATCCAAAAAGCGCCATCGAACCCTCATTCTGTTCGAACAGCTTCTAAACCCAACGGATCAACTGTTCAATATCCCTGCAACCCACCCTGATTAGACGCTACCGGCGTTTCATACTGGTTGTCCGATACGGGTATACCCACATTGACGGTCGCGTACTGGCATTTCAGGCTCGATAGCCCTAGCCCCGTTGTGTCATACCATTTCTTGTGGCACAATATACAGATGTTAGCGCATAAAGGGATGTGGCAGTGGCCTCGCAGTCCATAGATATCAATGTTGCCAGTAATGGACGTATGGTGCTGCCAGCGTCAGTGCGTAAAGCGATGGGGCTACAAGGTGATGCCAAGATCATTCTGACAGTTGAGGACGATCAGGTGCGGCTGTCCCCAATCGGTCATGGTGTATCGCGTGCGCAGGCGCTCTATCGCGCAAATGCCAAACACGCGCGCACTACTGACGATTTCCTTGATGATCGGAAAGCGGAAGCTGCCACCGATCTCGGAGAAGTCGGGTCAGGCGCATTGGATCGAGACGCATAGTGACGTCCGTCGTTCTCGACGCATCCGCAGTGCTAGCACTGGTCCGAGATGAATCCGGTGCCGACAAGGTCGCTCCCCACATCGGGCGTGCTGCAATTTCAGCAGTCAACCTCCAAGAGGTCATCAAGGAACTGCTACTCAGTGGCCTTGACGAGGCGACTACCCGTGAACTGCTTGAAGAGCTTCGTCTCGACGTTCGCGCCCACGATACCGAAGCAGCCTATGCCGCCGCTGCGCTGCATGCCCAGACACGCCAATATGGCCGCGGGCTAGGTGACCGTTCATGTCTGGCGCTCGCTGTGCAGCTTGGCGTCCCTGCCCTCACCGCCGATCACGAATGGAAGAAGGTGAAGGTCAAGAACTTGAAGCTTGAGCACATCCGATAGCCACAGCCTGCCTCGGTCCGCGTCACCAGCTTCGTGCTTTCGACGACACCATGTTCGCCGTTCGATACCCCCGGCGACCGCCGGCGCAACGGCAATAATTGGGACATACCCGCCATTGCTTCGCGATCATTTGATGTCCGCTTATGGCAAAGCGGGACGTTGAAGCTGTCGCCGCAATCAGCCCAGGTTTGGTGATGTCGACGTGATAGCCGCCGTCTGCTCACCAAATTCCGGCCGATAGTCACTGGCTGCCCCAGCCGAGCGACACCTCCTTTACGCGGCATGCTGCGCGGTCGTTCAAAAACGCGCCGAAGCTGGTCTCCAGCTCGCAGCCCGAAAGCGGACAAGCGCCTCTCTATCCATGCGCCCTCATCGCCTGACAGATAGATACACGTGGCATCCATCTACCATCGTCAAAAACATCGACGAGATCGCAGCCGAGCTAAGGTATTTCCCTGACCGGCCTCATCCTCGACTTGGGTTTTTCGTATCTCAAAAGCGGCCGCCAGCTGTGGATGCTGCAAAAATATTATGTTACTTAATGCAAAGAATCGCAGGGCGGGGGCTCATGGTCGGATTTGCGCGCAGATGGCTGAATTTTGCAGTTTCGACAGCTGCCTTGATAGTTGTTGCGACGGGGATCAAGGCCTATGCGCAGGCCGATAGCCATATGCCTGGACCTGTCGAGTCCGGCCAAAGCACGACGATATATTTCGCCTATAATAGCAGCCGGTTGAGCAATCCCTCCAAAGAAGCGATTGCTCGAGCCGCAAGGGCAGCAATTTCATCGGCAGCCGATAAGGTTCAGGTGGTTGGTCATGCCGATCAAGCTGGTGATCCTACGTATAATGTGCTGCTGTCGCAGCGTCGGGCACGGCGGGTCGTGGCCGCTTTGATCGCTGCCGGCGCACCGGCGCGGATGCTGAGCGCCGATTGGCAGGGCGAATATCAGCCCGCAATGCCGTCCGAAGATCAGCCGGAAGCGCTGAATCGAAGGGTTGTTATCACGATCGTCGAATAGTCCTGCCGATCTCGCTTGGGGGAAAACAGATGGCGCCGGTTCGTCGCATGATGAGGTTTCTCGCGCTTGCCTGGCTGGGCGCCACCCTGTCGCCAGCGCACAGCCAGACCATCGACGGGCAAGCGATATCGGGAACCTTCGCGGTCACATCCTCGGGCAGCGCTGTCTATTCGATCGACCTCAAGACAGCCGTCGGAACGGCGGGGACCGCACCGCAATTCAGCTTGAGCTATAACAGCCAGGGGTCGCAGGGCGAACTTGGCGCGGGTTGGTCGATCAGCGGCTTCTCGGTGATCAGCCGTGGCCCGCGCACCCAATACACCGATGGTCAGATTGCCGGCGTCAATCTTGACCGCGACGACGCGCTCTTCCTCGATGGGCAGCGGCTTATCCCCGTCGAGCGGAGCGGCGCGGGCTCGGCTACCCGGATCATCTACCGCAAGGAGGTCGACGACCTCACCCGGATCACCCAATCCGGCGAAAGTCTCGCCGATGCGACGTTCCTCGTCGAGACCAAGGGTGGCGTCCGCGTCGTTTTCGACGGCGCCAACAACAGCCGGGTGAAACTCGCTGGCGGGCAGACCCTTTTGCTCGCCGCGAGCGAAGTGCAGGACACCACCGGCAATTTCATACAATTCATCTACGCCCAAGGCGGCAACGGCGATTATCATATCGAGAGCGTGCACTATGCGGGTCACCGCGGTAGCGGCGCAAACCTAGCCCCCTATGCCGCGATCGACTTCCAATATGAAGCGATCACGCGACCGATCTCCGCCTATATCGCCGGCCAGCTGATGAGCCGCAAATCGCGCCTCAAGCAGGTGGTGTCGCGCGTGTCGGCGAACCGCGATATTGCAACCGTCACCGGCACCCAGATTGCCCGCTACATCTTCGACTATGAAGATCGGGACTCACTCAACGGCTTCGTCCTCACCATGGTCCGTCAGTTCGACGAAACCGGCGCTGTCCAGACACAGCCAACCAAGTTCGTATATTCGCCTCTTGCCACCAATTGGGTCCAGGACACCCACACATTGCCGATTTCGGCGCTGGCGGCGAAGGAAGACCTATCAAAGGGCTATCGCTTCGGCAGCGTCCTCACCACCACGCCTGGTCGGCCCGACCTGCTCTTTTCCGCCCAGATTGATGGACATCTCGAGGCGTTCGCCTTTCGCAATGATGTCGCGGGATGGGCGGAGGTCGAGGATTTCCGTCCCCCCTTCGCGTTCATCACCGGCGACGGCAAAGATGCCGGCGCACTCCTTCTCGACGTCGATGGCGATGGGAAGGCCGATCTCCTGCAATCCAACAAAAAGAGCGACGGCACCGTCGAACGATCGGCCTGGCGCGCCGGGACCACGAAGTGGGAAGACAGCCCGGCGTTCAAGCTGCCCTTCAACCTCACCGAAAATGGCGAGCGCAATGCCTTCGTGCTCATAGGCCGATGGTCGGGCGGGAAGGGACCAGACCTCCTCTACAGCAGCGCTTCGAACGGCAGCGGCTTCCTCACGAGCGATGGCGCAGCCTGGGTGCCAGATGCATCGCATGCGCCGCCGGTCGCCCTAACCCGCAATTCGATGCTGGTCGACGTCGACTGCGACGGACGTGCTGAACTGGTCACGCCGGATCCACAATCACCCGCAAAATGGTTGATCTACCGCTATCAGGCGGCGGCTTGGATATTGGTCACCGATCCGCTCCTGGCGATTCCGGTCGATGCCAGGGCTGGTGCTGCGGCGATCAGGGCCCTGGACCTCAATGGCGACAAATGTCTCGACCTGGTCGTCGCCTCGAAAAAGCTCAACCTGCGCGCCGCCTATCTCGCCTCCGCGACCAAATGGATACCCGAAACAAGTCTCGCGCCCACTTTCGACCTGGATGATGCGAACGGCGTGGCCTCCGACGCGGTGGTTGCCGATTTCAACGGTGATGGCAAAGCCGAGCTGGTCGCGTCAAAACCGGTCGAGGGCGGCACGGCCTTCCGCTTCGCCTATGGGTTCGATACCACCGGTTGGAATGACCTTGGCGCAGCCTTCACCCTGCCCGCCGACCTTTCCAATGACCGCGCTCATGTGGGCGACCTGGACGGCGACGGCATAGCCGACATCGCGGTGCCGGAAGGCAATCGCAGCGGTTTCGGGCAGGTCTATCGGGGTAGCTCCACCGCGCTCGTCGAAGCTCCGGCGCTCAGCCCGCGCATCTCCTTTGCACGGCGCGATCAACAAGACCGCGGCATCCGGTTTGTCGACCTGAACGGCGATGGGCTGACCGATGTCCTGTTCAGCCGCGAGGGCGAGGCCATCGCAGGCGGACCACCGTCGTCAGGTGCGTTTATTAACACCGCCGCCGGATGGGTGCCAGCTCCTGGGCTCGTGCCGCCGCAGCCTTTGGCCGGGGACACGATCGCGGGCGATCCGGCCCAATTCGCCGACGTCGACAATGACGGCTTCACCGACCTTCTCTACGCCTATCGCCGGGCGAACGGCTCGACCACCATGCTCTACTACAGGAATGTGGCAGACGGCAGCGGCGGTCGGAAATGGGCCGAGCAGACTGGGTCCAAGCTGGCGCCCCCCATGGCGTTCGCCGGCGAGCAGGTCGGCGATCTGGGCGTGCGTCTGATTGACCTGAATGGTGATGGTCGCATCGACATGCTGCAGAGCGTGGTCACCAAGTTGCCGACGGGGCAAGTCGTAGCGGTCGAGACATGCACGCCGGTCGCGGGGCCTCCTCCCGCCACACAGTGCGAATTTGATCGGTCGCTCTTCCCGGGGACGGCTTATCTCAACATGGCTGGCGGATGGCAGCAAACCGCCGCCTACACACCCCCATTGCCGCTGGTGGCGCTTCCAGCGTCGACGCGCGAGCGCTCGGAGGCGCTCGGGGTCGAACTGGTCGACGTCAATGGCGACGGCCTGCCGGACCTCGTAGCCCGCTTCAAGCATCCGCTCGACGCAAAAAAGGAAGTGTCGGAAGTTTGGTACAACAGCGCCAAGGGCTGGGCGCGTGCGCCCGCCAGCGCTGGCGTCCCCGTGTTGCTCGATGAGACCACCCGCAATCGCTTCGCGATGTCGCAATGGACCGACCTGAATGGTGACGGCCTTGCCGACCTAGTCTACACCGAACGCGCCGGGTCGACGAACAAATCGATGTCATGGCTCTCGACCGGCCGCGGATTCGTACAGGCGACCAATTGGCAGGCACCGCTTGAGGCGCAGGCCGAGAAAACCGGCGATCCGTCGTTCCGCCTCGTCGATCTGAATGGTGATGGCCTTCCCGACATCCTTTCGACTCGCAAGCTCGGCGATGGTTCGGTCAAGCGCGGTGCCTGGTTCAATTCGGGGACCGGGTGGACCGCAGCCCCGGCCGCAGCGATCGCGGCCTTGCCGGCATTTATCGATAACGACGGTGCGGATCAGGGGCTCCGCCTTGTCGATGTCAATGGCGATGGGCTGCTCGATGCGGTCCGCGCCTATGCCCCGCAGAGCGGAGCGGTCGTGCAGCAGATAGTGCTGCTCAACACTGGACGTCGTGCCGATGTGCTGCGCCGCATCGACCAAGGCAATGGCGTGTCGGTCGATGTCTTCTATCAGACGCTGCTCGAGGCCACGCCCGAGCGCGCGACCGGCGAGAAAACCGCCAAATATTGGAGCAAGGTCTACCAGACCCCTGTGCAGGCGCCGGCCTTGCCGCTGATCAGTCCGGTGCCGACCAGCTATGTCGTCCGGCGAGTCATCACGACCGAAGGGCCCGGACGGGCGAACGCGGTCTCTTATCGCTACGGTGATTATGCGCTCGATACCCTGTCGTCCCGATCGCTGGGCTTCGGTTGGCGGGAGTCCTACGACGAAACGGCCCGCATTCTCACCCGCACCGAATATGGGCGGACGGTCCTGTTGTCCGGCCGTCCGCTGCTCGAGGCGAGTTGTGCGCTGACGCTGGACAAGATCTCGAAAAACGCTCTGGGTGGCAGTAATCTGTGTCCCACTGCCGCGACGCCCGGCATCCAGCGCCTGTCGGAGACGACAAGCGATTATAAGGTAAGCGAGGCTTCGGTCACACCCGTGCCCGGCCCGACGTTCAAGGTCTGGCAGGTCGCGATTCAAGGGACCGTCCAGAGCATGTGGGAGCTCGACGGCAAGCTGGTTTCGCGCGAAGCGACGGCTATCACCTACGGTGAGCCCGCCAACCTCTTCGATCGGTGGCTCGAGGTCACGAAGACGGTCACCACGCGCAGTGACGGTACCTCGCTGACCACGGTCAATGAATATGCCCAGGACGATCCGAGCCGCTGGTATCTGGCCCGGCTGACCAAATCGACCGTGACCCATGTCGGGGACGCCAAGTCGGGGGGAGCCCGAAAGTCGGAGACGCGGATTTCGGCGTTCACCTACGACCCCCAAACCGGGTTGATCGCGACCGAGACGCTTGATGCCGGCGCGCCCAAGGCGGTCACTAAGACCTTCCTGCGGGATGGTTTCGGCAATATCGTCGAAACGCGGATTGCGACGGCGGGTATCGTTCGCCGCAACCAGAATGACTTTGACGGCCTAGGCCGGTTCGTGACCGAAGCCCGCATCCTGGTGACCAAGCGGCCGCCCTATCGCATCACGACGGTACCGCGCCTGCAGGACGGGGCTCCGCTGTCTATCATTGACGAAGACAATCAGATCACCCGCCGCTTTCAATATGACGGCTTTGGCCGGCCGATCCTCGCCACCGACAATAATGGTCTGCAGACCCTGACGCGCTATCTTCGCGTCGCATCCTTGCCCGATCCGTCGGTTGCCACCGGCACTTCGGCGGTGAATGCCGTCACGATGAAAGTCGGCGCCCTCCCCGAGGTCGTCAAGCTTCTCGACGGGCGCGGCAGGGTCGTGCGGACCGTGACCGAGGGCTTCACCCAGAACACGGCCACGGCACGCCCCCTGTTCGCCGACATCCGCTACGATCCTTTGGGACGCATCGAAGCGACGGCCATCGCCGATGACAAGGGCGCGGCGCCGCGATGGGATCGCGCCGAATATGATGTGCTCAACCGCGTCACGAAACAAACCAGGCGCGACGGCCAGATCATCCTGATGGGCTATGCCGGACGCACTGGAGGCGGTCGTGTCCTCAAAGTGACCGAGCAAGGCCCCACTCCCCGGACGAGCACCACCGAGGTTAACACCCGCAACCTCCCCGTCCGCGTGAGCGACGCGCGCGGCGCTGGAACGGTGTACAGCTATGATGCGGCCGACCGCGTCGAGAGCGTCACCGGCCCGAACGGCGCCACCACGCGATTTGGATATCAATTTGGGCAACGAACCGACCTGTTCGACCCCGATCTCGGCCATATCAGCTATGAATATAATGGCCTGGGCGAACTTGTCGGCCTCACCGACGCGAAGAACACCAAGTTCACGCTGACCCGGGACGAATTGGGACGTGTCGTCAAGAAGGTCGGAGGCGGCATCACGGTCAATTGGGAGTTTGACGAGACCCAATATGGCGTCGGTCGATTGAACCGAATGTGGGACACCAACAAGTTCGAAAAAAGCTACACCTACGACGCGAATGGCGACGTGCAGACCGAATCGGTCAAGATCGATACGGAGACCTTCGTCACCACATTCGAGCGCGATCAATATCGCCGCGTGACGCGGACCGTCTATCCGGTCAATCCGACCGGGCAGGTGCTGGCCGCGCGCAGTCGCTATGACGACAAAGGCTATCTGCACCGGATCAGCGACGATGTGGGTGCAGCCACCTATTGGCAGGCTCTCCAGATCGACGCCAGCAGCCGGATCCTCGACGCCAGCCTGGGCGACGGCGTGCGGCGGCAGGAGGTTTATGACAATGCGACCGACCGGTTGCTGACGCTCAAGGCGATGGGCGTGGATGGCGCGGCTATCAGCAACCTTGCGCTCACCTATGACGAGTTCGGCAATATAAAGCGGCGGCAGGACAGCGCGCAGAAGATCGACGAGATCTTCGGCTATGACGAGCTGAACAGGCTGACCTCCGCCAAGGATGCCGGCTCAAATCTCGCCTTTCGCTACGATAATGCGGGTCGGCTCCGCCAGCTGGGCGCGTCCGCGGGCTTTGCCTATTGGCGAGACAAGGCCCAGGGCGGTTGGCAGCCGGAACATGCCGTCACCGCGACGGCGACTGGCGGGAAGACAACGACCTATCATTATGACACGAACGGCAACCGCGACAGCGGTGCCGCCGGGACGACCTATGGCTATACCGACGACAACCGGCTTAAGTTCGTCAAGCTCGCCAATGGCGAAAGCACGGCGTTCGAATATGCGCCGGATGGGACGCGCTACCGCCAAATCCAGACGGTCGCGGGTCGCGTCACTGAGACGATCTATGTCGGCGCCTTCGAGCGGATCACCCAATACGCCGCGGCCGATCCCAGCAAGCGCGAAATGACCTACCGCTACTTCCTCGGTGGGCCCGACGGCGTGTTCGGGGTCCTCCAGGTGCGCACCGCGCAGAGCGGCGGTTCGGTGTCGATCAAGGAGCCGTCGCGGCTCTGGCTCGTGCTGAAGGACCAGCTTGGCAGCGTGATCGCGGTCACCGACGCCAAGGGCGTGGTCGCCGCTAGATTTTGGTACGATGCTTGGGGCAAAAGGGTGCGGGCCGACCTGACCGCGCTCGGCAGCCAGCTCGGCGCGCCTTGGACGATGGGTTTCGGAGGCCACGAGCATCTCCTTGCCTTCGGCCTGATCCATATGAACGGGCGGGTCTATGATCCCGCTACCGGCATGTTCCTGTCGGCGGACCCGCTGGGTGCCGACGGTGGCGGCACGCAGACGATCGGCCGATATCTCTACGCGAATAATAATCCGCTGCGGTTCATCGACCCGTCGGGCTATTGGAGCCTCGGCGGCGCCATTAAAGGCGCCATAGGCGGCTTCATCGCCGGGGGGCCGGGCGGTGCGATCGTCGGCGCCTTCCTCGGCGGCAACGACGATACCAGGCGCTGGATCGAACAGAATTGGCGGGAAGTGGCGATCGCCACGGTCGCGATCGCGGCGACGGTCGCGACCGGCGGGATGGCAAGCCCGATCCTGGCCGGCATGATTGTTGGCGCGGTGTCGGGCGCCACATCGGCCATACTTTATGGCGGCAGTTTCGATGAGGTGCTTTTTACCACCGTCAAAGGCGCGGTGATCGGAGGGATATCCGCCGGAGCGTTCAACGCGGTCGGAAACGCCTTCGTCGGCGCGGAACATTCGGTCGGAGCGATCGCCGCACACGGCGTCGTGGGCGGCGGCCTCAATGCGATGCAGGGTGGTGACTTCTGGAAGGGCTTTGTCGCCACCGCGGCGACGAAGGCCACCAGCGCGATCGAACTACGAAGCGCCTCGGCCAATATGGCGCGAGCGGCGATCGTTGGCGGTACGATGGCCGAGATCAATGGCGAGAAATTCTCCAATGGCGCCATTCTCGGTCTCTATTCCTACACGTTCAACGACCTCGCCCATAAGGTCCGCTGGATGACGGTGGGTGCCGCTATGGGCGGCGCCGTCATGGCGACCGCGTCGGTGCCTCTTGATGCAGCCACCGGAGGTGCCAACATTCTCGCCACCCCACAGGAGATCGCTTTCGGCGCTGCCGCGGGGGCAGCGGCTGCCGGATATCTCTACGACATCGTCTACAGCGAGGGGCCCGTTCTTCCAGACTTCGACTTCTGGGATCCGAGCAAGGCGCCGGTTGGCGCCGACGGCAAGACCTGGACTTGGGAGGGCGGGAAAGGTTCAGTTCCCGGTGACAAATTCGGTGGCTATAAGAATCCGAGCAACCCCGGTCAGAGCATTCACCCTGATCTCGGCCACGGCCCCCCGCATGGTCCGCACTGGGACTTCAACGACCGAAATTCCAAAGAAGGAAAATGGCGTGTCGACGAGAATAGGAAGGCCGCTCCGAAGTGAAGAAGAGGAGCGTGCGCGAGCCTACCTGACCACCTATGTCAGGGAATTGGAAATTGCGCCCGACCCGTCATGGGCGCCGGGTGACGGGTCGATCGACATATTAGCCAATCTTGCGGATACCGAAACGCTGCCCGGCTTCGAGGATGCGTTGCCCCCCGATGAGGGTTCAAGGGTATCGCTAGGCGCGCTCAGCGCGACCAGGCTACACACGCCATTCCAGAGCCTGGCCGAACTATCGGCGACAAAAACCATAGGTCGGTCCGGGCTGTATTTGCACGAGCCCTATCTGACATTGAACGACGATGTGGATCTCGCAAAGGCGCTCGTCACCATATCATCGGATCTCTACGCCGAGGTCGATTGCCGGGCAGAACCACCCGAAGCGATCGAAGCCCACATCCACCGATATTTCGTGACATGGAGCTTCCTGATGGTGCGCAGTGCGCCCGGCCTCCGAGATCGGAAGGAGCTGTTCCGCCAAGCGGATTTGATCGCGGTCGCCGCTTTCGCCGGCGAAGGCTTTGTTGTTTGGAGAGCGCCCGACATCGCACCCGAGGGCATGGTACATTTTTGCACGATCTGACAGCGACAGACCGATCCATTGCCAGTCGAACTCCACGGTTCGGCTGCAGGGTATCCGCGCGCTGAGCGCCTACGACCGCTGCCGTCCGCATCAGCCGTGCGTCCCGGGGTTCCCGATCGCGCAGCGGCGGATGATAATGACGCGTGCGATTGGCGTAGTCATCCTCTGCGAGGATCGGTCGACCTACGGCGACGCAACGCTCGCTTGAGAGCAGCAACTAAAGGCCGCTTTTGAGATAAGTCGGCAACGTTCCGAACGACCGATATCAGAGCGCATTGCTGCCGGCTAAATCAAGGAACCTGGAATAGCGGGTATTGTAAGCGCGGCGTGGAGGCCGCAGATTATGCGGCTTGCGCGGTCGGCTGATCTGCCGGGGGCATCCAGTTCCACGGCATCAACTCACCCCAGCGACTGGCGGGCCAGTCGTCGGCGACCTTGCCGATGACGTCGGTGATGTAGGCCTGCGGGTCGATGCCGTTTGCCTTGCAGGTCTGGATGACGGTGTAGATGGCCGCGGCGCGCTCGCCACCGGCGCGTGAGCCGGCGAACAGCCAGTTGCGGCGCCCGATGACGATGCCGCGCAGTGCGCGCTCTGCGATGTTGTTGTCGATCTCCAGACGCCCGTCACCCAGGAAGCGCGACAGCGCGGGCCAGCGCTTCGTGCCGTAGGCGATGGCTTTGGCCATATCCGACCTGGGCGACAGGTGGCGCAGCGCAGTGTCGAGCACTCCGCGCAAGGCCTCGACCATTGACCGGCTTCGTTCCTGTCGGGCGCGATGGCGTTCATCGGGTGGCCGACCCCGCACCTCGGCCTCGACCGCATAAAGCGCGCCGATGCGCTCGAGTATGTCGGTGGTCAGCGGCGTCGGGACACGCTCGTGCAGGTCGAAGACCTTGCGCCGGAAGTGCGCCCAGCATGCGACCTCAGTAACACCGCCCCGGTAGAGCCCGTCATAGCCGGCATAGGCGTCGGCCTGAAGGAAACCGCGAAAGCCGGCGAGATGGGCCAGCGGGTGCGCGGCGGTGCGATCCGGCGTGAAGCGATACCAGGTCGCGCGCGGCGCCGTGCCGCCGGATGCCCGGTCGTCGACGGCGTAAACCCACAGCCGCCCGGTAGCGGTTTTGCCGCGACCGGGGTCGAGCACCGGCACCGGTGTGTCGTCGGCATGGATCTTGTCGGCCTTGAGGACTTCGTCGCGGATGCGGCTGACGATGGGGTCGAGAAGTGCTGCAGCCTGTCCGGTCCAGCTCGCCAGCGTCGAGCGGTCTATGTCGAGCCCTTGCGCGGCCATCATCCCGGCCTGGCGGTACAGCGGCAGATGGTGGTCGAACTTGGACACCACGACGTGCGCCAGCGTGGCGAAGGTGGCTTTGCCGCGCGCAAGGGACTGTCAGGAATTTTGTGCGGGAGGCCGGTTACCGTCATCAGATGACGAAGCGCTCGCCAAAGATCACGGCGAACTGGCTTTTGGCCTCACCCCATTCGCGCGGTGGGCGTTTCCATTCATCCGCCGCGTGATTGAGCACGAGGTATAACAGCTTCATCGCAGCATCGTCACCGGGGAAATGGCCGCGAGTCCGGACGGCACGACGGATCTTCGAATTCAGCGCCTCGATGGCGTTGGTAGTATAGATGATCCGGCGGACGCCCTCGGGAAAGGCGAAAAAGGGGATCACCTGGTCCCAGTGCCGCCGCCAGCTCATGGCGATGGCCGGGTGTTTCTGTCCCCAGGGGCCTTCCTCGAACGCCTCCAGCGCCGCCATGCCGGCCTCGGGCGTCTCGGCACGATAGACGCCGCGCAGCGCCTGGGCGATGAACTTGCGCTCCTTCCAGGACGCAAAGCTCATCGAGTTGCGGATCAGATGGACGATGCAGGTCTGAACGATAGCCTCGGGGAAGACGGCGTTGATCGCCTCCGGGAAGCCCTTCAGTCCGTCGACGACGGCGATCAGGATATCAGCGACGCCGCGGTTCTTGAGCTCGTTCATGACGCGCAACCAGAATTTGGCACCCTCGGTCTGCTCGATCCAGATGCCGAGCACCTCCTTGGTGCCGTCCGGCTGAATGCCCAGCGCGATGTATACCGCCTTGTTCCGGACGAACCCCTCGTCGCGGATCTTCACCCGGATCGCATCAAAGAAGACGAGCGGGTAGCAGGTGTCGAGCGGCCGACCCTGCCATTCGGCGACCGCCTCCAGCACCGCATCGGTCACGCTCGAGATCAGGTCGGGCGAGACGTCGATCCCGTACAGCTCCTCGAGGTGCCCGCGGATTTCGCGCACCGTCATCCCGCGCGCGTACATCGAGATGATCTTGTCGTCGAAATCGGGGAAACGGCGCTGGTACTTGGCGATGAGCTTGGGGTCGAACGTCCCCGCACGGTCGCGCGGCACGTCCAGCGTCACCTTCGATGTGCCCGTCAGCATCGTCTTCCTCGACGACCCGTTGCGCCGGTTGATGGTGCCTGCGGCGCCTTCGTTTTCTAGATGATCGTCGAGCTCTGCCGACAGCATGCGCTCCGAAAGCGCCTTCTTCAGCTCGTCGAGCAGGCCGTCCTTGGCGAAAAGCTCTTGCGGGTCACGGCCAGCCAGAAGCTGATCCAAAACGTCCTTGTCGATTGCCATATCGATGGTCCCTTCCATTCCATCCTATGGCCTCCCGCACAAAATTCCTGACAGTCCCCGCGCGCAATGGCGCTGACCGGTGCGGGCGCCTGAACGATCTTCTCGCACACCCGGCAACTGTATTTGGGCCGAACGTTGCGCACGACCCGCCAGCGCACTGGCACGATGTCGAGCATCTCGTGTGCGTCCAAGCCCAACTGGCGCAGGGCACCTCCGCAGTCGGGGCAGGTGCAGGCACCCGAGGCCGGCTCGTGGACGACCTCCTTGCGCGGCAGATGGTCCGGCAGGCTGCGGACGGGAGATGGTCGCGCCGCTACACCGGTGGCAGCCTCGGCTACAGGCGCATCGCGCTCCGTCTCCAGCTCTTCCAGCGCCAGTTCGAGCTGCTCGATCTCACGACCCAGCTTCTCGGACGACGCGCCGAACTGCATCCGCCGCAACCGCGCGATCTGCCCGCGCAGCGTATCGATGAGCAGATCGCGGGCGGCAAGGGCGGCATTGGCCCGGGCGAGCGACGCCTCCAGCGCGGCGATCCGCGCGGTGGCATCAGCAGGGGCAACGGACGCTTCCGACACCCGGATTCCATAGCAGATCGTCTGCCGACAGACGAGCAAAAGCGACGTGAAACCGCCGTTCCTACCCCGCCAGTGTCGGCGTGAACGTCCGCTCTGGCCGCCGCCAGTCGATACCCTCCAGCAGCATCGACAACTGCGCCGGCGTCAGCGTCACCGTGCCGGTCGCGGTCACCGGCCAGATGAAACGACCCCGGTCCAGACGCTTGGAAAACAGGCACAGGCCTTGCCCGTCGAACCACAGCAGCTTGACGAGGTGGCCGCGCTTGCCACGGAACGCGAACAGTGCCCCCGAATGCGGGTCCTCGCGCAGTACCTGCTGCACCAGCACCGCCAGCCCATCGAACCCCTTGCGCATGTCGGTCATGCCGCACGCCAGGAACACCCGCGTCGGCAACGCCACCGGGGTCACCGCAGCACCGACAACACCCGTGCCAGCGCACCCGCATCCACATGGGCATCGACGCTCACCCGCACCCCGTCCGGCAGGTCGATCTGGATAAGCCCCGGTGATGGGCATGGCGCCGGCTGCGGCGCCGGCGCAACCGGTTCAGCGACCCGCACCTCGGCAAACACCGGCAGCGACGGCATCACCCCGGCGAGCTGGCCTTCGCGCAACTGCTTGCGCCACGTGTAGATCAGGCTGCTCGATACCTCGCGACGCGCGATGACATCGCAAACCCGCACCCCCGGCCGGAACGCCTCGGCCAGAATCTCCAGCTTCTCCGCATCCGACCATCGGCGCCGGCCCGACACCCGGCCAACGACATCCATGCGACCAGTCATACGAGTGCTCGTATGACCAGTCGTCAAACCGAAAACTTCCCGCACCGTCCGCGCCCTCGTCAAAGGCGACAAGCATCCCGGATGCCAATGCTACCGCAAGGCGGCCTGCCGGCCACGCTTCCCGATCTCGGAAGCTCAGGAGTGGTACGACACCCGACCTGAACGGGCGGCGGCTAAGCCTCTGCCGCGCTCCAAACCGGTCATTCAGGTTTCCACCAGATTTCACACGCATGCAGACCTTCCGCTGCACGACAGGCGCTACTGCTCGGACGTTAGGGCGATCCGATTCCCGAGGTGACGAAATGCCCGATCACGACAGGTCAGCAGGATCACCTGCATTCGCGTCGCGGCCTCCGTCAGAACTTCGGTCATGAGATCGAGCCGTGTATCGTCCGAATAGACGAGCGGATCATCCAGGATGAGCGATACCGGCGCGCCTTGCTCCAGCAGCATGTCGGCGAACGCTAGGCGGGTGAGAACCGCCAACTGCTCCTGAGTGCCTCTGGAGAGATCACCGCATCCTTCGCTGAGCCCGCTTCGGCTGATGGAATTCAGGCCCAGATCATCGCCGAAGCTCAAGTCACAACCGGGCAACAGCCGCTCGATGTGACGCCGCGCTCGCCTGGCAACAGGACCGACGAAGGTGCGCGAAGCTTCGGCGCGTGCACCCTCCAAAGTATCGCGCAGCAGCTTCAATGTTTCAGCCTCCTGCGTCACACGAGCAAGGATGGCCGCCGCGGCTTCCGCCTTCTCCTGCGCGGCCGCAGCACGGTCGGCCAGACCCTTGCCCCCTTCAGCCTCGATGCGCGCTTCGAGGCCGGCAATGACCTTCTCCAGATCGTTGCGTTGTGTGCGGGTCACTTCGAAGCGCTTGTCCAACACCCCGATCTTGCCACTGATCACCGTGACATCATGCGCCGTCGCAGCCCGCTCGGCATCCTGAAGCCCGATCAGTGCCGCCGCCTCCAATTGACGAGCCTCCTGCAGCGCATCGGTGAGGTTCGCGACCGCAGGATCGCCTTCTATCGCCACGAGCTGAGCCTCCGCGTTCGACACGTCCCGCTCAGCACCGGTCTCCAGCACCAGTAGCGGGGCATTCTTGGCCTCCAGCAATCGCAGCCGCTCGGACGCGGCCTCATCGACACCCTCCGCCTTTGCGTGCTCAGTATCGACACCGCGCAAGGCGACCGTCAGTGCCTCGACGTCCTCAACCGCCTCGTCACTCCCCTCACCTTCCGCTCTCTCGTCCAGCCCACCGATGAAGAGTTTCAAGGCTGCAGCGCCAGCCTCAATCCCGAGCAGCACACTTGCCGGCGTAATCCCAGTGATCCGTGCCTCAAGCGTGCGAAGGTTAGCGATCGCGTCCCGCGCGGCCTCGTTGCGGGCCCGCGCCGCAGCGACACTCGCCACGCCATGCTCGGACAGTACCGTTGCCAGATCCTCGGTTGCGTTTGCCAGAGCCTTCTCAGCGCTCTGCGCACCGACCGGAGGGCGGACAATCAGCTCGGCAGCACCAAGACGAATGCGTGTCTCACGAGAGAGCGTCCGACTGCCGGGCTCAACTTCGGCTCCATTGACCGTCAGCCCGCTGACATCACCAACGAACTCGATCCGCGTGGCACCGGCATCGACTGCCGCACGGGCTTTGTCGACGGTGCGTTCCTTCGCTTCGAGGGCCTTGAGGACGTCAGGCGTGAGTAGCGTCTTGCCGAGCCTTCGGGCGGAATCGCACTCAGCTTCGAGGGTCAGTAGTTCGGCGTGACGCCGGCGGGCGTCTGCAACCTCCAGCCAGCGGCGTCGCGCCGCGACACGGGCGCTGGCGCTGGCAAGCGCCTCTTGCGCCTCCCGGCGGCTTGCCCGCGCGGTTGCTAACCGCTCGCGCGCCGCCCGCGCCTGTTCACGGGCGCAGGTGAGTTCCTCTGCCAGCCCAGAGCGATTTGCCCGTGCCTTGCGCAGCGCCGCGCCGGTATCGGCGACCGCCTTCCTTGCGGCGTCCAAACGCGCTTCGAGATCCTTGAGTCCCTTCGCCCGGTCCGCCAGTCGACCTTGCTCGGCCCGCCGCGTTTCGAGGAGCTGTGCCGCGGAACGCGCGATATCGAGTTGCGCGACAAGGGACTTCCGCTGCTCCGCGTCGGTCGTATCCGCAATGTCGCGATCGAGCACTTTCAGCCTCGCACGCGCGGCTTCAAGATTGGAAAAGTTCTGTTCGAGCGCTACGAGCCGGGTCGTCGCTTCCGTGGCGGCGAGCTGGGCAGCGTCGCGCGTATCACGCGCCGCCGTCTGGCGGCCAGTCGGCCGTCCGGTGTTTGTCCAGTATTCGGCGAACTGCGTGTCAATGCGAGGCCGCACCCGCTGATATGCGGCGCCGCCCATGATCGTCCCGACCTCGGCCTCCAATGTGCCCCGTACGGTATCGCGGACGATCTCGCCGGGTGCGGTAACCTCAAGTGCCTGCGCCTGGCCGACCCAGAGCAGCCCAAGTGCACCATGCGCGGCGGCATCGCCGGCCTGGCTGGTGTCGCGCCGCGCGCCAAGCAGCGCCTGCAACTGCGCTTCGGCGTCCTCGCCCTGGGCGCGGCCGTTCGGCCCACGCACTTCGACAGACGCACTCTTGAGGAAGCGCTTGGTGACGTGCCAGTCTTCACCCCTAGCCTCGAAGCCGACCTCGATCTGCGGGGCGACCGCCTCGCCGTACGGCGCATAGCTGCGGGCGAGCCGATTGGCGGTGTTGTGGCGGATGAAGAAGGCGGCGCGCATCGCCTCGAGCAGCGTCGACTTGCCGGTCTCGTTGGGCTCGATGATCACGTTGAGCCCGTCGGTCAGCCCCTCGATAACGAACGGATCACGGAACTTGCGAAAATTGTTCAGCGCAACGCGCCGGATTCGAAGGCTCATGCCGCGTCCTGTCCACGATGATATTCGACGAACAGCCGCTCCAGCGCCCGCTTCGCGGTCGCCGCATCGCTGCCGCCAGTATCGATGATGCCGATCAGCTTCGCGGCCGCCGTCCCCAGCATTCCCTCGACCTTGAGGTCGGCCAGATCGTGCTCGCTCGGGCGGCCGACGAGATCGTCGGACCTGACCGTCAGGTGCCGCAAACGATGCTGCAGGTCATTCTCCAGCCGCGCGAGGATTGCGATCCGGTCGGACAAGCTGACGATGCCGGCGAGCGAGAGTTGCAGGAGGGTGGCCGAGGGTTCGACATCGGCAAGCAGGCGATCGCACTCGGCGGCAAAGCTATCGGCATCCGAGATTGCCCAGTCGCGGGTCAGCCACTGGAACCTGCCGGTGCGGATCGGCGTCACAACGGGCTCTGCCCCCGGCTGCAGCACGACGAACAGCGCCTGCCCAGGCTCGTCGCGCTGGAAGCGGTCGGTTTCGGGCGTGCCCGAATACCAGGTACGTGCATCGACGCGGAGCGCGCCATGCCAGTCGCCGAGCGCCAAGTAGTCCAAGCTGGAGCGTTGGGCACGATCGGGAGCGATTTGATTCTGCGCTTCGCCACGAGACGAGAAGTCGCGGATCGAGCCGTGGGCCAGCCCGATCCGCAGCTGGGCACCCGGCGTCTCCATCGTGTCGAACAGGATGGTCGGATCGTCCAGGTTGTGGCGGTGCGTCAGCGGTGCCGGCAGCAGCCAGTGGCCGGGTTCCAGCTCGCAAGGCGCTGGCTCGGTGAGGATCCGGATGTTCGGCGCGCCATTAGCCCGCACGCGGTCCCACAGGCCGCTATTACGCGCAAAGTCGTGATTGCCGGGAAGCAGCCACCAGGTGCAGGCATGGCGCTGCATCCGCGACACCGCCTGCACGATAACGCGATCCTCGGGTCCTTCAGTGTCGAAGACGTCACCAGCGACGAGAACATGCGCGGCATCGTTCTCGGCCGCAGCCCTGCCTAGCGCATCGATCGCGTCGAAGCGTGCCTCAGTCAGAGCCGCGCGCACGTCGCTTTCAAAACGGCCGTACGGCTTGCCGAGCTGCCAATCGGCGGTGTGGATCAGGCGTATCATCAGATCCTTCTGGTGGCTGAAGTTCGGGACGTCGAGTGTCGCATCATGCCAGCACCGCCCGGGCGGCCGCCCGCTCCTCATGCTCGAAAGCGTCGGCAAAGCTGTCGAGATCGGCACCGGTCATGCCGAGTGCACGTCCCTCGTCCTGCCAGCCCGCGACGGCGTGGTCGACCTGCGCCAGCATCTCCTTGGCGCGTAGTGGTGTGATGCGGAAGTACGGCAACACCGACATCAGGGCGTCGATCGTCGCCTCAGGCCCGACCTCTTCCGAGACCCAGGTCTTCAACTCGCGCAGGCGCTCGGGGAACGGATTGATGTCGAAGGCTGGCGCCAGCCGCCACAGCCCACGATCGACGTGCAGGAAGCCGTGGTTCATCAGATGGTCGTCGACGTTGGTGATCAGGATCGAGAAAGCGATCCTGCGCCATAGCTCCTCGATATCGGCGGTGGGGGCGCTCCCATTCACGCGAAGCGCATCGACGATCTCGGTATAGGCATGCTCCTGCGCATCGCCGGGTTCCGCACCAATCATCGTCGCCGCCGAGACGTACATGAGCCGCCCGCCTTCTGCGGGGCGATCAAACCGCCGGATCAGCGCGATCGCGTCGCCATCGCTCTCAATCAGTTGGGCATCAGCCGCGTCGATCCCAGCGCGACGGGCAAGCCGCATTGCCAGCACCTCCCCTCGCGTGACCGAGCGCTCGTCGGCGACGCTTGGAAACTTGCCGATCGATAAGCGCCCCTCGTCGTCGACGACGGTGCATTTGGGGCGCAGTCCCCCGAGCGATGTGCCGCGACCGCGCAGATAGGCGAGATCGGCTGCGGTTTCGGTATTGGTCTCGACCGCCCGACTGGCGGCCAGGAGATGATCCAGTTCGATGAGGGGTGGAGTGGTGCGGCGACCATCCTCGGTCGCGCGCTGAGCGGTCCCTTGTTCGTCGATGAGACGCAGCGCGCCGACCCGGCTGACGTCATCCACCGCCAACAGATAATCGAGGCCGTTCAAAGCGCGTGCGTCGACCTCCTCACCACGGCGGCGGGCATCCTGCCGCCGCTTGGCATGGTCGCGCTGAATAACGCGCTTGCCCCAGCCGTCCGGTTCGGTGTCGGCGATCGCGGCATGAAAGACAGAACCGGTGCCGATCTTGCGGTGAAACTGCGGGCCGGCAATGAGCGGCAGCGCGGGCTCAAGGGCGAAGCGGTCGGGGTCGGCCAGCCAGCCGTCATCATATTCGAAGCCCGCGCTCTCGCGACTTCCTTGCTGATTGTAGTGCAGCAACCCGACGCAGCGGGCTTCGTCGCCGATCTGGATGCCGATCGTTCGCCTCACAGCGAAGCCGGCGGTTTGGGTCGGCGGACGCGCTGCGGCATGCGTTCCACGTCGAGTAACAGACCCTGCTCGTCGTTCTTGGCGTCGAGGATCTCTCCAAGGCTCTCGCCAAAACCCAGAACGAAGAAGGTCATGGCATATGTACCCAACGCGACGGTCGGGTCGCCTTTTTCCAGCTTGAGATATGTGCTCTTGGCCACACCGATGCGTTCGGCCATCATGACCACCGTGAGGCTGCGCTTCTTGCGCGCCAAGGCGATATCGGCGCCCAGCTTCGACAAGCTACGCCGCACGCGGGGCGGGAGGGTGTCAGCGACGGTCGATCGCATCTAGCGTCTCATATAAGCGCCCATCAGGCCAATACGGTACGTTATACACGACCTTATGCCGCCAGTCGAGATAGCCGGTTCGAGGCGCATTGCCTGGGTTCGACAGGGGTGGATGCAATGCCTGCTCGGCGGCATCGACAGAACCGGTAATCTCACACAAAGCCTCGGCCGTGGCGGCTTGTTCTCCAGGTAGCCGGCACCGCGGAGCGTGGTACGTGCAAGTCAAATGGCGTGGGGCTATGTCGTTGGTCTACCGATTGGACCGAGCAACCTTCACGAGGCAGAATGAAAGCCCTAGACGCCCTGAAGGCTGCACCCCCTGAGGTGCGCGCAGCAGCGCTTGCCGTTCTCGATCAGGTGTCGGCGCCATTGACCAAGCGACAGCTCGCCAGCGCCTTTCGCGCACATGGCATCGGGCTGCTCGATGCCAAACGCATGGCACGAGCCCTGCGCAAGCTCGATATCATCGTGGTCGCCCCTCGCGGTCCTTGAAGCTCGAGCATTGTGGGCTTCGGACTGGCACGGACGCGCCCTGTCAGGCTACATTCGAAATTGCGCCAAGAACCAGACGCGAGAAGGTAGACGATCATGACAGAAGCGACCTGGGGTGAAAGCGCGAAGACGCCTGAGATCAACTGGCGGATGAGCGCGTCGCTCGAAAACGTCCCGCGCGGCGATAGCGACGTCGCTGAAGTCACCAACCTCGAGCGGGCAGTTAGCGATTGGCGGGAGCTTGACCCCCAGCATCAAGCTGCGGCCGTCCTGACGGTGGAGCATCCCGTCCAGATCGACGGCGCCTCCAGCTCGACCTTTGCCGGTGAAGGCATTGCAGCACTGGCAGACCATCTGCCTGCTTCCAGCCCGAGCGAGGAGTAAGCCGGCATGGCCAATCCCAGCGTCCTTTTCGAGATGGGGGACTATTACTGGGTTGCCGAACGCGAGAGCGTCGGCTTCACGGGTACCACTAACTTGGGGTTGGTCGAGTTCCTCATCACCAGCGAGGCTTTGACGCAGCTCCTCGATCCCGATCGCGATACGCTCGATTCCGAAACTGCGCTCGAGGTGTTCATCGAATTCGAGAGTGACATTCACCGCATAGCACAGCGCGAGTTCGTCAAGCGGCTCGGCGGGGAGCCCCCGATCCTGCTGACCGCGGCCGACGTAGAGGGCTGAAGCCGTGGCGGAAGGAAGCGCCAGCTGGATCGATCCAGAGCATTCGACGGGCATTATCCCCGAGGTGCCTCAGCCAAGGATGCGGGCGGCACTCTGTTTTCACTGATCCAGCACTTCCTCATATCGGCCTGCGCGGCGTAGCTGACGGACAATGCCGTTGAACGCGGCGGTCACACCCTGCGCCCTCCCGATCTCATTCTCCTGGCGCGCCGCATCCCAATAAAGCTCAAGCGGCCAACGCTCCGGGCAATGCGGTAGGAGGCACCGAAGCGCCAAGCGAACCTCTACGCCGTCCACGCGCGCGTCCGAGCAGCGGGCGACGCCGCTCCGCAGGATATGGACCGATAGCGCGATGACGACGCGCTGGTGGCGAGCGAGCTTTGCCATCGCTCAACGAAAGTCATGCGATTTGAAGCGCACCGCGTCCTCGGGGTCCATGCCTTCGGCGTGCGGCGGCCAGTAGCAGTTGCGCGGCTCCGGCTTCCAACCCGCGTCACCCCGGTCAGGCGATCCGGCATGCTTGGCCCCGTCGCCGCGGCCGGTACGATGGGGGAACGACATCTCGCCTACGCGGTGCAGCAGATCACCATGGTCGATGATCCGGTCGCAGATGACGTGGATCACCTCGCCCTCTTTCTGCACCCTGCCCTTCATGCCGATCATAGACGCGGACATGATCGTGCGGCGTTGCCGCTCGAACCGATCCGGCCACAGAATGCCGTTCGCGATCCCGGTTTCGTCCTCGATCGTAATGAATAGCACGCCCTTGGCGGAGCCGGGCTTTTGGCGGACCAGGATGATCCCGGCGACCTCGACGTGCCGGCCATCCCGGATGTTCGCGAGTTCCGCGCATTTGGTCACGCCACGTCGCGCGAGCTCACCCCGAACGAACGTCAGCGGATGCGCCCGCAGCGACAGCTGAAGCGAGCGGTAATCCTCGATCACCTCGCGCCCGTCCGTCAACGGACGGAGCGCGACGGACGGTTCGATCCCTTCGGCGCTGATCGTCTCCGCAGCGCGATCCGCGGCGGCGAACAGCGGCAGTGGCGCCTCGCCGAGGCCCCTCACCTTCCACAGGCCCTGCCGCCGGTCGGCGCCGAACGCGTGAAACGCATCGGCATCCGCCAGCTTCTCGATCGCCGCGCGTTGGACGCCCGATCGACGCCACACGTCCTCGACAGAATCGAACAATGTCGTGCTGCGCGCGCCTACGATCGCGGCCCCGTCGGCGTTCGACAGGCCGCACACCTGGCGAAGCCCGAGCCGAACCGCGAGGAAGCGGCCGCCGGTCGGCTCCAACGTGCAGTCCCAGCGGCTCGCGTTGATGCACGGGGGCCGGACCTGGACACCGTGCGCCTGAGCGTCGCGCACGATCTGCGCAGGCGCATAAAATCCCATCGGCTGCGCGTTCATCAGCGAGGCGCAGAAGACGTCGGGATGATGATGCTTCATCCACGACGAGGCGTAAGAGATCTTCGCGAACGAGGCAGCGTGGCTTTCCGGAAAGCCATAGGAGCCGAAGCCTTCCAGCTGGCGGAAGGTGCGTTCTGCGAAGTCGCGCGGATAACCGCGCGTGACCATGCCCTCGACCAGCTTCTCCGAAAAATGCGACACGCCACCGGTGACCTTGAACGTCGCCATCGCTCGGCGCAGCTGATCCGCCTCGGCCGGGGTGAAGCCCGCACCCACGATCGCGACCTTCATCGCCTGTTCCTGGAATAGTGGCACGCCGAGCGTCTTTTCCAGCACCGCACGCAGCTCGGGCCGGGGATATTCGGGCTTCTCCAGCCCCTCGCGGCGCCGCAGATAGGGATGAACCATGTCGCCCTGGATCGGCCCGGGCCGGACGATCGCGACCTGGATCACGAGGTCATAGAATCGGCGCGGCTTCATCCGCGGCAGCATCGACATCTGCGCGCGGCTCTCGATCTGAAAGGTGCCGAGCGTGTCGGCCTTCTGGATCATCGCGTACACCGCCGGATCGTCGTCCTGAAGGTCGGCCAGGCCGACGCGGACGCCCTTGTCCTGCTCGAGCATGTTGAAGGCGCGGTTCATGCAGCCCAGCATGCCGAGGCCCAGCACATCGACCTTCAAGAACTTCAGCGCATCGATGTCGTCCTTGTCCCACTCGATGATCTGACGATCTTCCATCGCGGCGGGCTCGATCGGCACGAGATCGTCGAGCCGATCATGGGTCAGGACGAACCCGCCGGGGTGCTGGCTCATGTGGCGGGGCACGCCGATCAGCTTGCGGGCCAGCTCCAGGGTCAGGCGCAGCCGGCGATCGCCAATATCGAGGTTCAGCTCCTGGACCTGTTTCTCGCCCACGCCTTCAGCGGACCAGCCCCATACCAGCCCCGCCAGCGAGGACGTCAGGTCTTCGGGCAACCCCAACGCCTTGCCGACATCACGCACCGCACCGCGCGCGCGGTAGCGCTGGACCACCGCGGTCAGCGCGGATCGATCACGCCCATAGGTTTCGTAGATCCACTGGATGATCTCTTCGCGACGCTCATGCTCGAAGTCGACGTCGATGTCGGGTGGTTCGCGCCGCTCTCCCGACACGAAGCGTTCGAAGAGCAGCTCGTGCTTGATCGGATCGATCGAGGTGACGCCGAGCACGAAGCACACGCACGAGTTCGCGGCCGAGCCACGCCCTTGGCACAGGATGCCGCGGCGGCGTGCTTCGCGCACGATCGCATAGACGGTCAGGAAATAGGGCGCGTAACCCAGCTCGCCGATCAACCGCATCTCGTGGCCGATCTGGTCGGTATAGGCAGCCGGCACGTTGCCATCGAACATCCGCTCGACCGCCTCGGTCGCCAGCTTCTGCAGCGCGTCCTGCGCGCTCAGGCCGTCGATCAGCCGCTCGTGGGGATATTGATACGCCAGCTCGCCGAGATCGAAGGTGCAAGCCCGGGCGATATCGACGCTGGCGCGGAGCGCGTCGGGATAGTCGCGAAAGCGTCTCACCATCTCCTCCGGCGATTTGAGCGCCCGATCGGCATTGACCTCACGGCGGTAGCCCAACTCATCGACGGTGCATTTCTCGCGCACGGCCGTGACCACGTCCTGCAAGAGACGGGCCTCGGGCGCATGGTAGAGGACGTCACCGGTTGCGACCGCGCGGACGCCGGCGCCGCCAGCCTGCCTAGCCAGCGCATCAATACGGACGGCGTCGTCCGGTCGCCGGCGCTGGAACAGCGCCATGTACCCGCGCCGCCCATAGACCGTCTTTAGGTCGGCAAGTGCCGCAAGGTTCGCTTGGTCCGCCTCGTCCGGCAGCAGGATAGCGATGATCCCCTCAGACCATGGCTCGAGGTCGTGCCAGTGCAGCAGACAGCCCCCCTTCCCCGCCCGTTTCTTGCCGAGGGTCAGGAGCCGCGTGGTCCGTGACCAGGCTGGGCGGTCGGTCGGATAGAGGATCAGGCGGCGCCCGCAGGAGAGATCGACGCGCGTACCGGCGATCAAGCGGACGCCGGTCGCCTTTTGCGCCTCCCAGGCGCGCACGACGCCCGCCACCGTTCTGATGTCGCTGATCCCAATCGCGGAATACCCGAGCAGTGCCGCCGCCGCGAACAGTTCGTCGGGGCTCGACGCGCCGCGCAGCAGCGAGAAATGGGTGAGCACCTGAAGCTCGACATAGGGCGCGCTCATGCGAACACGCCGTGGATCCACCAGCTGAGATCGCCGGTATCGTCATGGGTGCCGTCGCCGCGCCGGAATACCCAGAAACGGCCGCCTGCCTCATCCTCGACGCGGTAATAGTCCCGTACCGCCCAGGTTTCGGCGTCGCGGCGCCACCATTCGCCGTGGATCCGCTCGGGGCCATCGCCGGCGACGACCTTGTGCGCCTCGCCACGCCACTCGAAGCGCCGCGGCGGTTGATCGGGCAGCAGCGCGATGACGCCCCACAATGGCTCCGGTCTGGCGAACAGACGCACCGGTCGCTGCCATATTGGCCAACCTGCCGGCATTTCGAGCGGGTCGGCGCGCGCGACCGCTCGCTCGGGTACATGGCTCGGGATCGGCGAGATCCGATAGACGGCATTCGGGCCGATGCGGCCGGCGACGACATCGACGAGGCGCGCGGGGTCGCGCACCAAAACCTCGCCGGCTAGCACTGCGCCGAGATCCACTGCATCGAGCGGCTCGGTATGCGGTGCCACCAGCAGGAACTGCTCAAGCCCCAGTCCGGGATCGATGCGCTCGATCCTGAGCTTCATGAGGCGCAGAAGTTGGCAGACGTCGCGTGTCGGCCGCGATGTACCGACCGCCACGACCTGTTCAGTCCCATCGACGCACAGCCCCGACAGGCGGAGCGATCGCGCACCGAGCCCCCTCGCCTGCAGCACCTCGGCCAAATCGCCCAGCAGATCTTCCATCACCTGAGCGATCGCCTCGGCCGTGCCGATCGGCTCGAGCAGGCGGCGCTCGACGGCTGGAACCGTGACATCTTCGCGCGGCGTGATCGGCTCCGCCACGCCGCCAAGCGCTTGATCGAGCCGGGTGATGGCGGGCAGGCCCAGCCGCCGCGCGAGCGGACCGCGCGCGACCGGCAAAAGGTCTGCGATGGTTTCGAAGCCGAACCGCTTGGCCGCGCTGAGCGCCGTGCCGGTCAGCCGCAAGGCGGCGATCGGTAGCGGCGATATCGCTCGTATCGTCTCCCCCGCGGGCACGATCATCAGATCTTCCCGGCCGTACCTTGCAAGCGCGTGCGCAGCGCCGGGCGTGTCGGCGACCGCGATGCGCGCGGTGAATCCGGCGCGCTGGCAGAAGGCACGCAGGCGTCGGCAAAAGCGCTCTTCTCCCCCGTAGAGGTGATCGCAGCCGGCGAGGTCAAGCCACAGGCCATCGGTCGGCGTCGCGGCCGCAATGGGCGACCAACGCCGAACGGCAAGCAGCGCGAGACGGTCGAGCAGAACCGCGTCCGCCTCTGGCTGGGCGGGCCGGAAGTCGAGATCGGACACCAGCGCGCGGGCATGGGTCGCGGCCATTCCGACATGGATACCGAGCGAGGCCGCCGCAGCGCACGCCGCCACGACTTCCTCACGCCGCCCGACCTTGCCGACAAGCGCCAGCGGAGCGTGCGCGGTTGCGGGCCGTGTCACGATCATGGCCGGTCGGGTGACCGACTGGCTCTTGTACGGATGGCTCGCGGTTTCCGATCGCCGCCCGAGTTCGCGCATAGGCGGCTTCGCATGCGCCGGAAGCGCCGCAATCTTGCCGGCAACCTCGACCTTGGTCAGCGATTGCGCCCGCGCCCAGCGCGCACCCGGCCGCCATCCGCCACCCCTGGGGACAGAGCATTCACCCGGATCGTCGTCGATCGGGAGCTGGAGCGCTAACCGCTCAGGCCGCGGCGTGGCGTGCCGGTCCAGCCGTCTCAGCCGCTCGATGGCCAAGTGCGGCAGGAACAGCGAGACAACCCGTCTCATCGCACCCCTCCACGATCAATAAGAAGGACCCGCCGGTGCGTTGACGCGCAAGCTCGACCGACCAACGGGCGCGTCCCACCCCGGCAACCGCGAGCCGCTGCGACGGGGCGCTGGCGACCCGCCAGCGCGTCCAGGCAGCGGAGGGCTCGCCGAGCGGGTCTTGGGAGCGTCCCTGCCAGCGGCGCAGGAGCAGCACGGGAATGTCGGCTTCAGCGGCGACAAGCTGCAGGCGCCGCGTGGCGACCATCGAAACCTTTGCCGCCTCGGCCACCACCGCTGCCGGCGTACCATCCCGGATCGCGTCCTCGACGACCGCCAGAAGTGCTGCGTCGTCCTTGGGCTGGGCGTAGATCACGTTCGCCGAGGACAAGCCGGCTTGCGCCAAGCCGGGGGCGTAGAGATCGTTCCGGCAGCTTGCCCAAAGCACCGGGGCACGCGTGTTCCGCGCTTCTCGCGCGGCGACACCGGCAAGGAACAGCGTGGCAGCCGCATCATCGACCAGGGAACAGGTGCGTGCGGCGACCTCGTGCAGCGCTCCAGCCCGGAGCCCTCCCCCGTTCAGACGATTGTCCAGGCCGCCAACCCCGAACGGCAGGACGCGGTAATCGGCGAGCGGCATCGCGATGCTTCGCAGATGGGCGATGCTCTGGGGAAGCGAATCGAGGACGGCTGACATGGTGGCTAGACTCTACGTGTTCGCTTTATGTTCCGTTACCGCCGACGCTTGGTCAACGGATTTATGTCGGCCGGATCGAGTCTTTGCACTTGACCGCGGCCGAGGGCCGGACAGTACGGAGTCGTAACGAACACGAGTTCTACAGCGCGATCTCGAGTGAGTTGCCAGTATCGCCGCGCACGATCACGGACCTCGGCACAAAAATTGACGGTACGCACCGCGTGGAACGGTTACACAAGAGACCAAAAACAAACCGAGAAGATTTCGCTTTCGTTCTGCCATCGGCTGACTCATAGAATCGAGATGCCGATCCGCCCTGAAAACCGCTGGCTTTACCCGATCGACTGGCGCCAACTGTCGGACGTGATCCGGTTCGATCGGGCCGGCGCGCGCTGCGAGCACTGCTCGAGGCCGCATATGCGTCGGGTCGCACATCTAGGCGATGGTCGCTGGTGGGATGCCGATGCCGTGTGTTGGCGCTCCGGCCGTGGCAAGCGGATCGCGCTCAAGGGCGGCTTCATTCTGGCATCGGTACGAACGACTTATGTCGTGCTGGCTTGTGCGCATCTCGATCACGATCCAGGCAACAGCATGCCCGGCAATCTCGCGGCGCTCTGCCAGCGGTGCCATATGATCCACGATGCGGCCGAGCATCGTTGGCAGCGTTGGTGGAACGTGTTTCGCCTACGCGCGACCCGCGACTTGTACGAAGATCCGCGCGTCACCCGGGAGCGCGGTGCACAGTAGGTGGCTACGCCAAGGCTTCACGTCTGCCGAAGCTCCCGTTGGGCGGCCGCGCCTGTCCGCACGCAGTCCGATATCCTCGAAGACGTGATGATATGCCAACGTTCGATCACTCGAGCGGATGGCCGCGATGCCGGCCGCATTGCGCAGCGTCGTTGAAACGTTGCTCGTCATGGCTAAGGTCGTGTGAGTTTCATAAGGGAAGTACATCAGCATGAATATGAGTGAACTGGTCAAGGCCGTCGCTGGTACGACGAGCACGAGCGAGGCAGAAGCCAAGGCCGCGATTGCCGCTGTGTTTGAGCATATCGCAGGCGCGGCCGCAAAGGGCGAAGAGGTCGCGATCGCCGGCTTCGGCAAGTTCTCGGTCAAGGATCGTCCCGAGCGCCAGGGCCGGAACCCGTCGACCGGCGAGGCAATGACGATCGCGGCATCGAAGAAAGTCTCGTTCACGCCCGCCAAGGGCTTGAAGGACAAGCTCTAAGGCCAGAGTGCCGGCGGGCAAAGCTTGCCGGCACAACGACAGGGTGCTCGAATGTGCAATCGATACAGGCTGACCGCGAAACAGGCGGAGATCGCCGCGACGTTCGGCATCCGGCCCCCTTACGAGCCGGACGAGACTTACCCGGCTCCCGACATCTTTCCGACGGGCAAGAAGACGCCGTTCTACGGCCAAGTGGTCATCCAGGACGGTGCCGACCGGAAGATCGAGCGGATGGAGTGGGGCGTACCAACCCAGGTGCCGAGCAAGCGCGACGCAAGCGTAAAGCTCACCAAGTACGTGACCAACGTGCGCAATCTCAGCTCGAGCTTCTGGCGGTCGATGCTAACGACGCCGGCGCGCCGTTGCCTTGTGCCCGTAACGGCATTTTCCGAATACGGGATTGCGCCTGGTGAGGACGGGAAGAAGCCGCTGCACTGGTTCGACGTGCCAAGTCGCCCGATTTTTGCTTTTGCCGGAATCTGGCGCCCGACCGAGCGCGGGAATGCCTATGGGTTCTTGACCACCGAGCCGAATGCGATCGTCGCGCCGATTCATCCAAAGGCGATGCCGGTGGTCCTTCACGACGACGACTATGATCGCTGGCTATCGGCACCATGGGACGATCTGAAGGGGCTCGTCGCCCCCTACCCTTCCCAGTTGATGCGGCTCGGCTGACACGCCCATGATCCGCGTAATTCAGCTGCCGCAGTTGCGGTTTCATGCGCTCCGCTGGTGCGCGCGCCAGGCGTCGTTCCAGTCGTCATGATCCTCGGGCACGCGGCTGATGAGCTCGCGCCCGTTCGCTGTCAGGTGATCGCGTGCCTTTTCCAGCAGGCGGTCGGCCGCGCGGCCTCGGTCACCGTAAACGATCACCCGGCGGACCTTCTCCGGGATCGCGACGAAGGCTAGCCGTTCGACACCGCCCAGCGCCCATGTCGGCGTCCCGAACCATTCAGTCGCCGATCGGGCGTCCTCGATCCCTTCGGCAAGGCCCAGCTCGTGCGTAGCGGGCGCAAGACGGATCGCTGCTGTGCCGAGCAGTCCGAGCGCAACCTTCGGCTTTGGAATGGGCTTGCGCAGCACGTCGACAGGATCGAGGAAGGTCCGCTGGACGGCAACCAGTCCGAGGTCGTTTTCGACCGCGGCGATCATCGCGGGCATTACGCGTCTGTCGGCACCGGAGCCGAATATGGTCGCCGGGTTGAAGCGCAAAGCCTTGGGATAGGGCGCGGAGAGGCCGCGGGCGACGAGATAGGCTTCGGCGAGCGTGCCCGAGACCGGCACGCTGGCGTTCCAGAGACGCAGGGCGAGCGCGCCCATGTCGCGCTTCGGCTTGCCCTCCGGCATTGCCAGCGCAGAACGGTCATGGAGCTTTTGGCGCTGAAGCGCCTTCAGCACCTCGAGCGCTGTACAGCCGGCAAAACAGTGGAAGAGGATCGCCGAATCGCCGAGGCGGACGGACAGGCTGGGTGAGCCATCGTCATGGGCCGGGCAGCGGCATTCGCCGCGAGTGCCGCGCCACACCCCGCCGAGCTGTTCGACGATGTTCTTGGCTCGGATTTCGGCATCGAGCGGTAGTCTCGTCATCGGCCACGTCCTGTGAAGTTGGTCGGTTTCGGTCACTTTAGCCTCCGGAAAATATCACCGAAGGCACAGACGGCATCCTCCACTCTGGATGGTCGGCAGGAGCCGATCGGCAGCGCGCTGCGCGATGATCTCTTTCGTCCGGGTGACAACCCAAGCGAGGATCGTCACCCGACCGGGTCGGGACAGTCACGCTGGCTCGGCCGCAGCACAGCGGAGGTAGAGCCGTGTCGCAAACCCGCTCCCGCCCCTCATCAGCTATTCTCGGCTTCGGCCTTGGTCAGGATCGAGAAGGTGTCGGCGATCAGCTCGGTGCGGTAGGAGACCTCGTTGCCTTCGCCGTGGTTGCTCTCGCGGACCCGGCCGGTGACATGCACCAGATCACCCTTCCCGGCTGCTTCGACCTGGGGTCCGACATTGGAGAAGCACACGACGCTGTTCCACAGCGTGTCGGTCTTCCAGTCGTCGCCGTCGCGCCGGTTATAATTGGCGGCGACGCTCACATAGGTGACCTGCTCGCGCGCCGTGATTTTGCCGATGCGACCGATGATCCGGAACTCGGCAATATTCTGTGGCATGATTTCCTCCTTCGTTGATGTTCGGATCGGATCCGGCGGGCCTGTGCGAGCCTAGTCGCGCTCCTCTTGGCGGTGCGCAAAGTGGTAGCGCGCCAAATTCTCGGGCGTCGCGTATGTGTCGTAGGCCTTCGTCCAGTCGCGCCGGATGGCCTGCTGCGCCGTCCGAAGTGGCACGCGGCGCTCGCAAACCAATCGCCACAGGACATAGGCCAAGGCATTCTTGTCGGCCGCGTTCGCCTGGCCGCGCCGGGGCTGAAGCCACAGATCGCGTAGGTCGAGCGGCGCGCCGCCAAGCGAGATCGGGATCAGATGGTCGAGTTCGTAATCGGCGAAGGACTCGCCTGGATGCTGCGCGTCCATCAAGCGCCGTTTGACGGGCGCGGTGACCGCGAAGGCGGGGCGGACCGATCGGGCATAGCCGGGTCGGCAGATCGTCGTGCCGATGTTCGCCTGAGTAATAGAGGGATCGACGGCCCCTGGCGTGTCGCGGGGCGGCAAGATGCTGGTTCGGTCCACCCGCAAGAAGGGATTGCGGAGCGCCGTCGACAGGCCGGCAACGGCATCGCAGAAGTCATGAGTCGCAGCGACGCTGCAGGCCGAAACCTCCCCTCGCCTCCCAGCCCGCTTGTCATCGAACGGCCGATACCAGACGCCGATGGCGATCAAGAGCGCCAACCCGCCCGATATAGCTTGCAGCTTCAAGAGCGCATGGCCCGTATATCCACCGTCGTTCCAGTCACCTCGAAACCACTCGACAACTGACTCAGCTAAGTGCTGGCCTATCTGATAATTGCCTAAAGCCGTTTGAAACACATCTCATTCGGTCATGGTGCAATACCGTGCCTTTCGTCGCAATAGATTACGCCGTATCACTCCATAATCGCGACTGAATTGCTCCAGATGTGTTGTTGTTTACCTTCTGCTTCAGGTTTAAACTGTTGATGTCGATGTCCTGTAGTCGCTGACATCTGCCTGGGTTCAATTCAGCAATGGTGCATTGGTGTGCTTCCGGCGAGTATCGTAGCGAAGGCAATTCAAGTCTGTGCCGCCGGGCTAGCCGGGGCCGGAACGCCATCTCCCGCGTCGCTCGCAATCTCCGTTCGTTCGGGTGCGGTCCTCGCTAGGCAGCCGGGCAACACAGCTGACGCAGAGGCGACGGTGCGTGATCTGATCGCGTTGGGCGCGGACTTCGAGGCGGGGCCGCTGGCGATCCGCGGCCGTGATTTCGTGACTTACGGTATCACGCCGGCAACGGTTTTTGATGCCTGCGCACTCTCGCATATCGACGACGACCAGTCTTCTATCGGCTCCGTGGGCGCGCTCTCGGCGTCGAACGTCGCAGCCCTCGTTCGTCGCGCCTTTGGCTCGCGGATCACCGATACGATCCGCCCAATGAACGCCAGCTACGGCGCGCGGTATAGCTGGCACAAGTTCGGCCAGGCGGTCGATTTCGTTCCCGCAGGCGGCGTCCACGCGATCGACCGCAAGCAGATCCGGGCCCTAATGGCACAGAGCGGTATCCGTATCATCGAGCTGCTCGGGCCGGGGGATCGCGGTCACGCGAACCACTGGCATGTCGCGTTCGCGCGACCCGGGCAGGTCATCGACCGAACCCGACCGATCGAAGGCGACGAGGACTGGATCATCACCGTCGCACAAGGCGACGCACCGTCGCCGCCGACGCCCGCCGGAGTTGAAGCGGCCCCCGCACCGACCGCGCCGGCCTCGACCCTCGCCCTTGCCGCCAATGCACCGGCGCAGTGGGACGTATTCGCAACCGAAGAGTGGCGCGCAGTTCATGGAGGTGGCTCATGATCCGATATCTGATGCCCAAGCTGGGCGGCACTACTGGCGCCATCGCGCTTTGCGTGGCCGGCGTCGTGGCGGTCGCGGCCCCACAACCCGCCTACGCGTCGGACTGGGGGTGTCAGGTGGTCCTCTGCCTCGCGACACCTGGTTCGCCGACGAAATATGTCGAGTGCGTTCCCCCGATTACGAAACTCTGGAACGCCCTCGCTGTCGGCGGATCGTTCCCGACCTGCACCGGGGTCGGCGTCAAAATGAAAAAAGCCAAGCACGGCTACGACCTGACCGTAACGCAGGCCGATGGCGGAACGTCGCGGTACGCGCTCGACACCCGCTACCAGACGGTGACGCAGCAATGATCCACGCCATCGCCGCGATCACCATGCTTGCGCAGCAATGCGCGCCTGAGATCGCGACCGAGGCGGTTGTTCCCCTCGTCGTGACCGAAAGCGGCGGCGACGATCTGGCGATCAATATCAACAAGGGGCCGCGTGTCCGCGCCGCGTCGATCGCCGACGGTGCCGCGCTGGTGCGGCGGTACATGGCGGCCGGCTATACGGTCGATGTCGGGTTGGCTCAGGTGAACTCCGCCAATTTCGCGCGATTGGGTGTCACCGTCGAGCAGGCCTTCGACCCCTGTACGAACCTGAGGCTCGCATCCTCGATCCTTCGGGCGGGATATGGCCTTGCGATCCAGCATTATACGGGGTTGGACGCGATCTCCGCGACCTATTCGCTCTACAACACCGGCACACTGACGCGCGGTTTCCACAATGGCTATGTCGGTCGCGTCTGGTCGGCCGCGAGCGGCATGGGGACGATCCAGACACCCCCGCCCATCCCGGGCTCGGCGTCGGCGCCGACCGCCACGCCCGCCTCGGCAAAGCAAGGGATCGCCGAAGCTAGCTGGGTGGTGGGGCAGATCGATCCCAGCGCGGTTCAGGTCTTCAAATGAGCGCGGATAACAGCGTTGCGCGGGGCGGCCTCGACGCGCAGACGCAAGCCGAACAGGCTGCGTTCCAGATCCCGCCTGAGCTGGCGACGCGTTATCAGGTCCGGATCATCGAGCCGTCCGACGGCAGCGAGCGCCGCGTCGGCATGTTCCTGCCGACAGAACGTGAGAATCCGTCGATCGAGATTGCCGGCGATCGCATCATTGCTCGAAACGAGGATCCTGAGACCGTCTCGGCCCTGGTCACGATCGCCAAGCACAATGGCTGGGCGGGGATCGACATCGAAGGTTCGCCTGAGTTTCGTCAGGCCGTTTGGACGGCGGCGTCGCGCGAAGGCCTGACCGTGCGCGGCTATGAGCCGAGCTTCGACGAACAGGCGCGAATGGAAGAGCTGCGTCGCGCCGATGCTGCACGACGCGACCGTGAGGTGGCGGAGAAGCCGGCGCCGACTGTCGAACCCGTCGCTCCGACGGCGGCTGTCGGAGCGACGGAGGCGACAGTAATCGCGCCGCCGGCCGACGCGGAGAGGAACGGCGCGCCTCAGCCGTTGCCAAGCGGAAGCAGCACCGAATTGTCCGACGTAGACAAGCGCCTCCTGTTGACGGTGAGCGTCCACACGCAGGATCGCAAGGCGCTCTACGCGGCCGTCAGCGAGGACATGGACCCCTTGCGGAGGGAGGTTCAGGCCGAACGTATCGATCTGAACAGGGATGCGCTGAACGGGGCGCTGGAGCGGGCCTTGGAAAGCCCGACGCTGGTCGGCGCCTTCTCCAGGTCCGGATATGAACCCGACGATCTGCGCCAGATGGCGCGCGACGGCGCGTGGGACGGCGAGGTCGCCGACGCGATCTACCTCGTCCGTTCCGGGCTCAACCGGCACGAAGTCGCCAGGGTAGCTGGCGCGAACGTGTCGCTGGCCAACGCGCTCGCCGGCGAGCGCGAAGACCGCCTAGTCGCGGGATCGACGGCTCCGCCCGAGCGACAGCCCGAACCGGAACCACATATCGTCCGCGAGGAGCGCCTCCCTCAGGCCGCACCACCGAGACGTCACGAGAATGACGAACTGGCCGATCTGTTCCTGCATGGCGGGGAGGAGCGGATTGCCGCCGAGCCGCGCCTCGCGGGCGCGCTCCAGGCGCAGGCGGCGATGGATCAGCATCTCGGCGCGGCTTTCGACGGGGACGCGGACCGGATGACGTCCGCGAGCCTGGAGAGCCGCCACCTGATCTCGGACGTGCTGCGGCGCGGCCTGGATGTTTCGGTCCGCGAGCCGACGCCTGTTCGGCAGGTCGAGCCGATCCGCCCCACCCACGATCTCGAGAGGTAACCTCAAGCCATGGAGACCCGTATGAAGTTCACTCAAGGCATGGGCCGGATAATGTCCGACGCCCGCGCCCGGCAGGTCATCGGCTTTGCCGGTGCGCTCGCCCTCATCTCGATCGCGCAGCCGGCCTTTGCCGATGGAACCGCGATCGAAGGTGGCCTCAACACCATCAAGACGTGGATGACCACCGTCGCGTCGGTGGTCGGCGTCATCGCCGTCATGGCGGTCGGCTATGCCAAGCTGACCGGTCGGATGGACTGGGGAAAAGCGGTCACGGTGCTGATTGGCATCGGTATCATCTTTTCGGCCACGACGATCGTCGGCTGGATGAGCAGCTCGGGTGGCTGACGCGGAGAGGCTCGCCGAGGATAAGGTGTTCCTCGCCCTGACCAGGCCATCGGTGTTCATGGGATTGCCGCTCGAGGCGATCCTGCCGATCATCATGGTCTGCATGGTGATCTGGGGGATTTTCCACAATCCGTTTTACCCCCTGGCCTTGTTCGGGGCGCTCTACTTCCCGGCGCGCATGATCTGTCACTACGATTTCAATGCGTTCCGGCTGTGGGGCCTGTGGTTCCAGACCGGCTTTCTATCCAAGAACCGCAAGTTCTGGGGGGGCGGGAGCTACTCTGCCGTCCGCCTCGCCAAAGGCGTGAAGCGAAAGCATTTCGGCAATGACTGATTTCAGGCTGAAGCATAAGAAGATCGCTGTCCGCGAGACGGATGACATCAAGTTCATTCCCTACACGCGGCACGTCGATGACACGCTGGTTGCTCTCGAAGACGGCTCGCTCATGCGCATGTACCGCGTCGATGGGCGGCCGTTCGAGACCAGCGACATCGGCGACCTCAACACCTGGCATAACAAGCTCAACATCGCGTGGCGCTCGATCGGTGACGATCGCGTTGCGCTGTGGACCCATCTCGTGCGGACAGCCACAGACCCCGTTCTCGGCGGCGACTTCCACTCCGACTTCGCGCGAACCTTGCAGGAGAAATACGCCGACACGCTGAAGGAGAAGGTCCTCTACCACAACGAGTTCTACGTCACGATCATCGTCCGGCCGTCGAGCATGGCCGGCGAGCAAGTGACGCGGCTTTTCTCCAGGCGAAAAGCCAACGCCGAGATCGACGATCGCGCGCTCACGATCATGGCGGACAAGTGCCGCGACTTCGAAACGCTGCTTGCTGATGTCGTTCCGGAGCCGCTCTCGATGTATGAGCACAACGGTATTCTATTTTCACGACCGATGGAGGTGCTTCACTTCATCCTGACCGGCGACCGCATCCGCGTGCCGCTGCTCGACGGCAGGCTGGGCCAAGCCCTGTATGCCTCACGCGTGGTGTTCGGTCGCGAGGCGGCCGAGATCCGGCTTCCGCACAAGTCGCATTTCCTCGGAATGTTCGGCGTGCGCGAGTATGTCGCCAGCACGCGGACCGGTCAGTTCAACAGCCTGCTCACGCTCGACTTTCCGTTCGTGCTGACCCAGAGTTTCGCGCCATTGGTGAAGTCGGTCGCGAGCGACCGGTTCACGAAAAAATACAAGCAGATGGTCTCGTCGGACGATGCCGGCGTCAGCCAGGCGGAGGAGCTGCTCGACGGCGTCGACGATCTCATGGCGAACCGCTTCGCCATGGGCGAGCATCACCTCTCGATCGCGGTCATCGACGAGAACCCGAAGCGGCTGCTGGAGCGCTTGTCGATCGCACGATCGGCCGCGGCCGATACAGGCATGGTGATGGCGCGCGAGGACGTCGCGCTGGAGGCCGCCTTCTGGGCGCAGCTTCCCGGCAATTTTCGGATGCGCGCGCGCCCCGCGGTCATCAACACGCGCAATTTCGCGGGCTTGAGCCCGTTCTACACCTTCCCGGCAGGCCGCAAGTCTGGAAACCACTGGGGCGACGCGGTAACGCTGCTCAAGACGCGCGCAGGCTCGTCCTTCTGGTTCAATTTCCACCGTGCCGACATCGGCCACACACTCATCATCGGGCCAACCGGTGGCGGCAAGACGGTGCTGCAAAACTTCCTCCAAGCGCAGCTCGAAAAGACCGGCGCGAAACAGGTGTTTTTCGACAAGGACCGCGGTGCCGAGATCTTCGTCCGCGCTTGTGGCGGCACCTATCTGGCGTTGCGCGACGGCGAGCCCACCGGCTTCGCGCCGTTGAAGGGTCTCACCCCGTCTCCGCACGACATCGCGTTTCTGCGGCAATTCATTCGCGTCCTGGTACGCCGGGAGAACCGGCCGCTCAGCGTCGCGGAAGAGCGACTGATCGATGAGGGTATCGAGGCGGTGATGCGGCTGCCAGCGCCGTCACGCTCGTTCACCGCCCTGCGCGAGATGCTGGGCTACGCCGATGCCGAGGGCATCGGCGCTCGGCTGGAGCGCTGGTGTCTGGGCGGCCCGCTCGGCTGGGCCTTTGACGGTCCGCAGGACGAAGTGTCGATGTCGGCACGGTTCATCGGCTTCGACATGACGGACTTCCTCGAGAACCCGGAAATCCGCACCCCGACGATGTTGTACCTCTTCCACCGTGTCGACGAACTGCTGGACGGGCAGCGTGTCGTGGTCGACGTCGACGAATTCTGGAAGGCGCTTCAAGACGATGCCTTTCGGGCGTTTGCGCAGGACGGCCTCAAGACCTTTCGTAAGCGCAACGCCTTCATGGTGTTCGGTACGCAGTCGCCGGCCGATGCGCTGCGCTCGCCGATCGCGCACTCGATCATCGAGCAGACCGCGACCAAGATCCTGCTTCCAAACTCGGACGCCAAGCGATCGGATTATTGCGACGGGCTCGGCCTGACGGATGCGGAGTATCGGCTGATCCGTGAAGACCTGACGCCGGAGAGCCGGACCTTTCTGGTCAAGCAAGGGCATACCTCGATCGTTGCGACGCTCGATCTCGGCGGGATGCCCAATGAGCTGAAAGTGCTTTCTGGCCGCGAGGAAACCCTCGTCGCCATGGAGGAGGCCATTGCCTTGGCGGGCAACGATCCTGCGGCGTGGCTGCCGCATTTCTATGCCAACCAAAGGAGAAGCTGACATGTCGCTCAAGCGCATCATCATGGTTGCAGCCGCGCCGGTCGCGATCGTCGCGTTTACGTCGCCGGCCGCTGCACAGGGCATCCCTGTGTTCGACACCTCTACCTATGTGCAAGCGCTCGCCCAGGTCCAGAACACGATCAAAATGATCCAGCAGGGCGAGCAGCAGATCCAGACGGCGACGACAACGCTCAGCTCGCTTCAGAAGCTGACCAACGTCAACGCGCTCGCCCCGCAATTGCTCAACGCGCAGGTGCGCAACATCCTGCCCAACACGACGATCGACGCCTCGACGTTGCTCAGCGGCGACCTGTCGAAGATTGGTTCGCTCGGTTCGCTCGCATCAAGCATCCAGTCTCGTTACGCGCTGCCGGCAACGTCGTCCTCCGACGCAGACCTAGCCTACAACCAGGCGCTCAAGGATGCGACCAGCTCATCGGCCGCCACGGCCGCGCTGGGCGAGAATACGCTCAGCATCGCCCAGACCCGGATGCAAGGCCTCGACCAGCTCCGCGAGCAACTGTCGTATGCCAAGGATCCCAAGGACGTGATGGATCTGCAAGCCCGGATCTCGGTCGAACAGGCACAGCTTCAGAACGATATGCTCAAGATGCAGGCGATCCAGATGGCGCAGGCCGGTCAGGCGAACATGCAGATCAGCGCGGCGCAAGTGGCGGCCGGTCGCGATGAAGCCGCATTCTTCAGTGCCAACACGATCAGGAAGTAGTCATGCGCAAGATCATACCCCTTTGCTCCTTGCTCCTTGTCTGCGGATGCCAGCAGAATGTCGTAGTGCCTACCGCCAAGGAGCTGATCGCCAGTCCTCAACTCCTCTCGCAGTGGCAGGCGAAGTGCGATGCGGGGGAGTACAGCCATCTCCCTGCGGATCAGAAGGCCAAGATGTGCGCGACGACCGGAGACGCCACCATCTCGGTCGCCCAGACCAAGGCCGGTAACGAAGAAGCCGACTTCTTCAAACAGAACACGATCCGCAAGAAGTAGATTTACTCGCTGCGCTTTGATCGCCGAAGATCGGAACCTGACGTAATGGCTGCCGGCCCACCCAACATAATGACGCTGTTCACGACGATGTATTCGTATGTGGAGACCGCCATAGCGACCTCGGTTGCGAGCTTCGGGTCCGGGCTCGTAAGTTTCGTTGCAGCGCCTTTGGCCCTGGCGGCGATCATCTACTTCCTGCTGCTCGGCTTCGCCGTGCTGCGAGGCGCTATCCAGGCTCCGCTCCGCGAGCTGGTATTCCAGGCCGGCAAGGTCGGGTTCGCCCTCGCGGCTGCCAGTGCCGTCGGCTATTCGGCGTTTGTGGTGAACGTGGTCACCAACTTGCCGAGCGAGATCATCGCGGCTGGATCGGGCGCGCCCGTCACCAACCCAGGCACGACCTTCGATACCTATGTCGCCGATACCGGCAAGCTCTCGGAAAAGTTGGTCAATGCGAACCTGAAAGTTCAGTCGCAAGAGCAAAAGGGCATCACTGACTTTCGGACGCCCGTGATCCAGCTCAGCGCCACCCTGATCACCTATCTGTGCGTTGCCGTCCTCTACATCTTCGCGTTTATGTCGGCGTCGATCGGCTTTTGCATCGTCATTTTTGCCAAGCTGTCGGTTGCGATCTGCGTCGCGCTCGCGCCGCTCGCGCTGGCGTGTCTGCTTTTCAACTCCTCCCGCTGGCTGTTCGACGGCTGGCTAAAGCAGACCGTCAACTTCATCCTGCTGATGGTCGTCATGGCGATCATGACGAAGTTCATCACCGGCCTCCAGGAAGCCGCCATGGACGGCATCATGGGATCGATCCCCGAAGACGGCTCGTCCTTCGTCATGGCGCAGAACGGCTACATCGTTCTGAAAGCTGCCGTGATGCTCGTCGCGACGATCGCCTGCGCGGCGATCTACATCGTCGGCACGATCTTCTTCTTTCAATCGCCGGCCATCGCCGCGGGCATCTCGGGGGGTGCGTCCTCTGGCGGCCATGGCTTCCTGCAGACCGGGGCGAACATGTTGACCAACCGGCTCATGTTCCGGCGCGCGACGCAAGCGAACCGTCCCCCGCCAGGAGGGGGCGCCGCGGGCGGCTCGGCGTCTCGGTCCATTTGAGGACCGCTGGCGCGTCCAAGACCATGAACCACGGAACCGCCGGGCGCGGGACCTTACGAACGGAGACGTCATGAAAAGGCTGACCATCGTGGCGATAGGCGCGCTTGCGCTTGGCAGTTGCACCGGGGTTCGTATCAAGCCCGTCTCGGTCTGCGACGGCAAGCACCGGCGTCCCGCCAATCTCTACGGGTCGATCCTGCCGAGTTTGCCCGTACCACTGCCGGCGTCACAGCAGGGCGCCGGGCAGTCGATGGTGGCGCCGCCATCACGCGAGCAAGCACCGGCGCCTCTTCCCGCACCGACTCCTACGCCCGGTGCCGGAGGTGCGCCTGCCGCCCCTATCGGACCTGGGGCCATGAATATCCCGCGATCGGCGCCGCGCACGTCCACGCAGGACGTCGCGCCGACCAACTCCTCCTGCTGAAGGGATCGACGCCATGGGCGCGGTGAAGGCCGAAGATAAAGAAAAATACTACGAGACCTCGAGGACGTGGGAATATGACCGTATGCGTGCGGCGATCCAGTCCAAGCGGCTCGCCTGGGGCGTTGCGGCAGGTGCCTGCACGCTCGCCGTGACGTCGGTTGCGGCTGTAGCGATGCTCAGCCCGCTGAAGACCGTCGAGCCCTATGTCATCAGGGTCGACAAGAGCTCGGGCGAGACGCAGGTCGTGACCGCGCTCAAGGGGCCGCAGCCGCGCACCTATGAGGATGCGGTCAACCGCTACTTCATCTCGCAATATGTACGGTTGCGCGAAGGCTGGCTCAACGATGCCGCGCGCGAGAACGCCTATACGGTCATGCTCACCAGCGATTCCGCCGAGAGCGCTCGTTACCTGAACAGCGTTCAGGCGAACAACAAGAACGCGCCTTCCAACATTTACGGCGACAAGGGCTTCGTCTCGATCTCGATCCGGACGATCAGTTTCCTCAGTCCTACCGTGGCGCAGGTGCGCTTCACGAAGATCATCACCTTCGGGCAGAACACGCCGATCGCGCAAAATTGGAACGCGATACTGACCTTCAGATACACGACAGCGCCGGAGCATGAGAAGGATCGGAACATTAATCCGCTCGGCTTCCAGGTCGTGAATTATCGTTCTGACCCGGAGGCGTGACATGAACGATCAGCCAACTACGTCGGACAATGGCGACCGTGTCGCCGTCCCCTTGATTCCCGCGCTGCGTAAAAAGCTTGGTCTGCGCCTGTCACCGCCGGCGACGGAGTTGGTGCTGACGGAGGATGGCGCCAGGAACCGCTTCTGGCGCGGGGTCGGGGCGGTGTGGCACCGCCTCGTCGCGTTCTCGGTTCTGGGTGCTGCGGCAGTCACGCTCGCGCCGCACGCTGCGTTCGCGTCGGAGACTCCCGTCCCTGGGGCCAAGGACGCTCGCGTTCGCAACGTCAACTACGATCCGGATCAGGTGGTGACGATCGTCGGCAGTTTCCGGCACGCGATCGAGATCCAGTTCGGGCCCGGCGAAACGGTCACGCAGGCCGCCCTGGGCGATACGGTCTCCTGGCAGATCGCACCCATAGGCAATATCGTCTTTCTCAAACCCCGCGAGAAGGCTGGCGGCACCAACCTGATCGTCGTCACCAACGCGGGCGGCGTGTCGCGCACCTATCATTTCAACCTCGCACTAGGGACGGGCGCCACGATGTACGGCGTGCGGTTCCGCTATCCGCGCGAGGAACGAGCGATGGCGGCGCTGCAGGTGCAGCTTGCCCAGGGCCAGGCTGCCAAGGCGATCGAGACGAACATCACCACCGCCGCTCTCGACCATGCCGTGATCGAGGGCACCCGGAATATGAATTACACCGTGCAGGGTGACAGCGCGCTGCAACCCACCGAAATCTCGGACAACGGCGAGTTCACCGTGCTGCGCTATCCAGGCCACGCCGACATTCCCTCGATCTTCGCGGTCGATGTCGACGGGACCGAGACGATCGTCCCCTACGATGTCCGCGAGGATTTCGTCGTGATCCATGCGGTCTACCGGCAGCTGCGCCTCCGGCGCGGGGCGACGGTGCTGTGCATCTACAACGAGGCGCCGCTGCGCAACGATCGCGGCGATCGAACGGGCACCGTCTCCAATGTCGTCGAACGCAAAGTGAAGGGGCAGTAACATGGTCGGGACCGTCATTGACCGCGGAGGCGATGTCGCTGAAGACACCGTTGCTCCAAGCGAGGTCGATAACCCGGTCGCGCGTAGCGGCGGGTGGGGCAACCTCGCCTTCATCGGTGCGGGGATCGGACTGCTCGGCGCCATAGGCGGCATCGTGATAGGCTATGGTGCGTTTCACCAATCGGCCAGTACCGCGGCTGCCGCGCAGCCCGCGAAGGCCAGTGACCGTGCCGTGGACGACGTGATGGGATCGCCGAACGCGCAGCGAGCGGCGCTCGCGGGTCAACTCGGCCAGCCCGGCGCGGCGCAGACCGACATCTTCGGGCGGCCGATCGCCGCAGCGGCGGGGACGCAGGTCGCCGATGCCAACGGCAATCCGACGCCGACAACGGGCGGGATAGCCTCCGCCACGGCGAACGGACAGCAAGCTCCCGAGCAGCGACGTGCCGAGCAGGCACGCGCCATGGCCGATGCGGCGCGGCGGTCGCCGATCATGGCCTTTGGGAACACCGGGCTGGCCTCGGCCGCCCTTCCCGCCTCCGCCGGTGCCGACGCCCAACAGGGCACGGACCTCGACGACCGGACGCGCGGCGGCCAATCCACTGTCGCACGGCGGGGCCTTGGTGCCAGTGGCTTCGGAGCGCCGGGTGAAAACAGTCCGGCCGAGGCGGGCAAGGGCTCGACCGACTTCAGCGATCAGCTCGGCCATGCCGCGATCCAGACGATCCGGGCAACGATGGTCCCGGACCGCAACCTCCTGCTGAGTGCCGGCACGGTCATCCCCTGCACGCTGCAAACGGCGATCAACTCGACGCAGGCCGGCTTCGTGTCCTGCGTCATCAATCACGACGTCTATTCCGAGAACGGCCGCATCGTCCTGCTCGACAAGGGGACCAAGGTGCTGGGGCAATATTCCGGCGGCATCACGCAGGGGCAAGCGCGCCTGTTTGTACTGTGGACGCGCGCCCTGACGCCGCGTGGCGTCGCGATCGACCTTGGATCGCCGGCAGCGGATAGCCTTGGTCGGGCCGGGTTGCCAGGCGGCGTCGATACCCAGTTCTGGGCACGTTTCGGCGTCGGGCTCGTCATCTCGGTGCTGGAGGATGCCTCGCAAATCGCCGGTCGGGCGGTTGCCAATGAGGGGAGCAACACCACGCAGGTTCCCGGGCAAACCGGGCAGACCGTCCTTCAGCAGACCATGAACATCAAACCGATCGTGAAAAAGAACCAGGGCGACACCGCTGCGATCTTCGTCGCCAAGGACTTCGATTTCCGCTCGGTTTATGACGTGGGATTGAGGCGTTAAGGCCGTGGCATCCAGTCCAACGTCGCTGATCTACGAGCATAATGCCGAACCGATCCGACGGCACCTTCTGCGCGACGATGTGACCGAATTGGTCATCAATGAGCCGGGGATGATCGGCCTTGAAACACGGAACGGCTGGGAGTGGCATGACGAGCCCGCACTGGACAATGCGGCCCTCATGACGCTGGCGAAGCTGATCGCGGGGCTGACCAAGCAGGACATCAACTCCGAATATCCGATCTGCTCCTCGGTCTTGCCGGGCGGCGAGCGCGCGCAGGTCGTCGTCCCCCCGGCGGTCGAGCAAGGCTTCATCTCGATCACGATCCGCAAAGCGTCGGGCGTGACGATGAACATCGACGATTTCGAGCGTGCCGGCCTTTTCAGCGAGGTTCGCGCGCACGGCCTGTACGAGGAGGTCGACCCCGATCTGCTGCGGATGCGCGAGGCGGGCGACTGGCGCGCCTTCTTCAAGCTGGCGGTCGAAGCCCGCAAGAACATCCTCATTTCCGGCGCGACGGGCTCCGGCAAGACGAGCTTCTCTAAGGGTCTCATCAAGCTGATCCCGGACTGTGAGCGGATCCTGACGATCGAGGACACGCGTGAGCTCGTCGTACCCCAGCGCAACCACGTCCACATGATGTACGCCAAGGATGGGAAGAGCCTCCAGAAGGCGGGTGCCAAGGAGTTGCTGGAATCGGCGCTGCGAATGCGGCCCGATCGCATCCTCCTTCAGGAACTGCGGGACGGCACCGCCTTCTTCTACCTGCGCAACGTCAATAGCGGTCATCCCGGATCGATCACCACGGTCCACGCCAATACGGCCGAGGGCGCGCTCGAGCAGCTGACGCTGTTGGTGAAGGAATCGGAAGGCGGCAACGATCTCGACCGCCACGACATCCGCGCGCTGCTGCGCTCCCTCGTCGATATCGTCGTGCAGATGCACCGCCTGCCGCCCGGCGAGGGCCAGCCGGCACGCTATCGCATGACCGAAGTGTGGTTCGATCCGGCGCGCAAACCGACCGACTGAAGGGGGTACCGGCATGAACGGAAAGTGGGTGCGAAGTGACGAAGGGTCACAGCCGGGCGCGATCGTGTTCCTCGGCATCATCGGCCTGGCGGCGAGCGCCACGATCGGCGCCCTCGCCGTCCTGTGGCGTGCCCACCTCCTCAACGCCCATACGCCCTGGATTAAGGTGCCGGCCGCGCTGTGGGCGCTGAAGGGCTATCCGATCGTCTATCAGCCGTTCCTGATCGGCTTCGGGATCGGTCTCGTTCTGACGGTCATCACCATCCTCTCCACGCTGTTCAAACGGCAGAAGCTCCACGGCGAGGCGCGCTTCGCGCGGGTCGGCGAGGTCCGCAACGGCAAGATGCTCGCCTCGGCCGGCATCGTGCTGGGCAAGTTCGGCGGCAAGGTGATGCGCTTTGGCGGACCCGAGCATGTGATGCTGGAAGCCCCGACGCGCGCCGGCAAGGGGGTGGGCGTCATCATCCCGAACTTGCTCGACTGGCTCGATTCTCTCGTGGTGCTCGACATCAAGCAGGAGAATTACGACAACACGGCGGGGTATCGGCTGAAGGTGCTCGGGCAGCAGGTGCTGCTCTTCAATCCGCTCGATCCGACCGGCCGTACAGTGCGGTGGAACCCGCTGAGCTACATCAACCGGCGCGACCCGGTCGAGGTCATCAACGAGCTTCAGAAGATCGCTGCGATGCTCTACCCCGATCCGCTTACCGGCGAGAAGTTCTGGGCCGAGGGGGCGCGAACTGCGTTCCTCGGCATCACCGCCTATATCGCCGCGACCGTCGACGATGGAGAGGACGCCCTCCCCTTCACGCTAGGCGAGGTGTACCGCCAGTTCGCGGCCGGTGATGCGCAGCGGCGTTTCCCGAAGATCATCGCCGATCGTAAGAGGGCCGGAAAGCCCCTGTCGGAAGGATGCGTCTCCGCGATCAAGGATTACACCGGCTCGTCGGCGAACACGTTCTCCGGATTGCGTCAGTCGGTTACGTCCAAGATCAACGGCTGGCTGAACCCATATGTCGATGCGGCAACCTCAGAGAGCGACTTCGATCTCAGTGACTTTCGGGACAAGCGGATCTCGCTCTATCTCGGCGTGTCGCCGGATGACCTGGAGCGGGTTGCGCCGATCTACGGCCTGCTCTTCCAGCAACTCATCGACCGCAACGTCCGCGAGCTGCCGAAGGGCGACAAGCATCAGATCAAGGTGCTGCTCGCTCTGGACGAGTTCGCGAGCCTCGGCAAATGCACCGTGCTCGCAAACGCCTTCAGCTATGTCGCCGGCTACGGGTTGCGGATGCTGCCGGCGTTTCAGTCGCTCGAACAGATTCAAGGGGTCTATGGGGACAAGGTGGCGGCCGACATCGAGCGAAACTGCGCGGTGCGGCTTGTTCTTCGTCCGGCCGGTTTGGCCGAGGCGAAGAAGATTTCGGACCAGCTCGGCAGTTACACGTTCAAGGCGCGCTCGCGCTCGATGGGAACGTGGGGTGGAGGCGGCGGCTCCACCTCGGACTCCGATCAGCGCCGGCCGCTGATGCTCCCTCAGGAAGTCGAGTTGCTGCCGGAGGACGATCTGATCGTTTTCCGGCGAGGCATGTACGCGACCTATGGAAAGAAGGTCCGTTACTATGCCGAGAAAAAGCTCTCGGCGCGGACTAAGATACCGGCCCCGGAGATGCCCCAGATCCGCGTGGACCCAGCCATCGCTGCCAATAGCCTTCGCGTGATCGAGGCCACTCAGGCCCCCGATGACATCATTCCCGCCTGGTCGGCGCCAAGCGCCGTGCCGACGTCGGGATCCGTCGCAACCGACGGAGCAACTGCAACGGGTCGGCGTGGATTGAACCAGGCCGCGATCAGCGCTGCCTTGGCCGTTCCGACAAACGAACGTGTCGCCAAGCTCTTCGAAGGCGTCCTCATGGTGCGAGGCAGGCCTGCATAACCAATGCGAAGGCCTTCTCATCGATTTTTAAAGTGGGAACGAGCGAGGTTGCCTCAAAGGGCGTTAAATGGGGACTTTTCTGCCATTCCTACGTGACGTGTCGAACGGCAGCTCTCGCCAGAACCTGCCTCTCGAACGGCGTGATAACGCCTGGCAGCAATGCGCCCTATTTCTGTCGTTCGGGGGACTGGCTTTTATCCTGATAGCCGCCGTCTGTGTACTCGTGTTATGCTGCCAAAGACGGCAGGTAATCGCTTGCGATTCTGCGTCCGATTCCGACCAAGATGCCCTGGATAACGTGCTTCGAACGCCGTTACACTTCTGATGATGCGTCCGCCGAGGCAGCTTGGACTAAGGGCGGCACGAGTACCGGGGCGTGTGCGACTTGCTGAAGGGCTTAGAGATGGCCGCGGCATCGGCTTGGGTCAGCGGTAAGGCGGGAGCAGGAGGGATAGACTCAGATTCGTATTGTCTGGCGTTGTTGCGCCGACGAAATTATGAGATGCTGTAAGAGGGGGTACATCGACGGGGGTGGATTGATGACGGACAGTCACGATGCGCGTGGGCATAAATTAAGCAACCGTCAGCGCAAGAAATTAGCGCGGCGCGACGAAATTGGATCAATTGCTGGGGTTGGTCCTGCAGCACCAGCCGGAGTTTTCAAATATTCATCCGCGGCTATCGGTGCCGTCGAAAATGAAGATGACGATGTGATCCGCGGCACCAAGGTATATAATGCGGTGAAGATCGAAATAGAGACCAGCAAGCGCAAGCCCTTCAATGCCGATAACAAGCTGATCGATCCGCCGTGCCGCTTCAAGGAAGATAGTCTAGAGCCTTTCCTGTTGCGGATAGCCGAACGGCTGCGCGATGGAACACCTCGTATTGCATTTCCTACGGGCGGCGCCTTCGCCTCCCCCAATCACAAAAGCTGGGATGCATTCATTACCGCTATGCTGGCGACCAACCTGCGTGCGCTCATGTCCGGTATCACGCTTGCCTCGAAGGTCACTGGCTGATGCGGCGCTGGCTTCGATCCACCGCATTGGTAACCGCTATAGCCCTCTCAAGCGGGGAGGCGCTCGCCGCGATCGACCCCGCCATAATCTGCAACGACGGCGTGGTCGACAAGGAACGTCTGGCGATCCTCGCGCTCAGCAATGCGCAGGTTTCCTTTTACCCACTTTACTGGGCTGGGCGTAACGGTGATCCGTTTGGCCAGCTTCCGGCCGCGGTGCGGGTGCTCGCCATCTCGAAATTTTGCGACCTGCCCGCCGGGGCCGCTGGGCCGCCGGTTTGCGACAAGGGCGATGCGGACAAACTGGCGCAGGCCCGCAATTATTTCGACGAACTGCTTGGCGATCCGCGCTTTGGCAATCCGACCGGCGTCGAAGCAGCGGCGTATCTGCGCTCGACCAATATCCGCATTACCTGTCCTTCGGCAGCCGTCATCGCCGCTGCAGCGGCGGAGGCGCTCACTCCCATCAAGCAGCCCGATATCAGTAAGGCGACGCTGCGCGTTCGCGGCTCGACCGATGGCCTGCAGTTCCGGCGCGGTAGTTCGCAGTTCGCCGGGCTCGACAAGGCGACCGTTACGTTCGGCGACGATCGCAAGGATGCTAAAAAGACCTTCCAAGTGACGGCCATCATTGGTCTGACCGTACCCGTCAGCACCGGCTTCGAAGCGGTGCCCTATATCGGCTATTCGATCGACAAGAGCACCAAGAAGGACGACTTGGCCACCCCCGCCGACGAAACGGTCAAGACCGTGAATAAGGACACGCTGCGCACAGGGTTGCTGCTAAACTACCGCATGGCGACGACTGGCGGCACGCATTATTTCCTGTTTAGGCCCGAATATGCCGCCAATCGCAAAGATCGCAGCGAACTCGTTTCCGCGAATTTCGCGTACGTTCCGGTGCTCGACTGGCTGAACGACTATGCGGTCAGCATTCGAGGGAGCAATCAGCTCCCACTCTTCTCGATAATGCCGCGCGGCGAGCTGCGCGGCACCTATGGCCATTTTGGCAAGGCCGGGACGCGCCTCGCGGTTGACAGTGTCGATTTCTTGCGCGTCGGCGGCCAGGTCGGTGCCACGCTCTCCAGCGACATCGACTGGCTGCCGATCGACCTCACTATCACCGAATCCTATCTCTATGGCCTTAGCGGCAACCCGGAGGATCTGAGCCAGCTCAAATTCGTGCTGAGTGCGAGCTTCGATGCGAAGAAATATTTCGGAGTCGATATCGGTTATACGCGCGGCCGGGCCGAAGATCTGCTGGAGCGTTCGAACGAGTGGACGATCGGCTTCGGGGCAAAATTCTGAGCGACGATACTCGCGGGAAGGAGCAGAGGATGACAAAGCCGTTACCGCGCTACACTGCCGAGATGTTTGGCAATCCCGACAAGGAATGCGACATCGTCATGAAGGGAGGGATCACGTCCGGCGTCGTCTATCCCTACGCCATCCTCGAGCTTGCACGCGGCTATCGCTTTCGCTCGATTGGCGGGACTTCGGCCGGGGCTATCGCTGCGGCATTGGCCGCCGCCGCCGAATATGCACGAACCGTGCGGAACGACCCGGGCGGGTTCGTGCGATTGCAGGCGCGCTGCGACACAATCCCTGAAATCTTGGGCGATATGTTTCAACCCGAGCCGCGTTTTCGGGGGCTGATGCGCTATTTGATGCGCGGCCAAGCCAGCGGCGCGTCGGCATGGATATTGGGGTTGCCGTTCGCCTTTCCCTTCATCTCGCTTGTCGGGAGCGCAATCGGCGCGTTGACGATGTGGCTTGTCGGTGGCGGCATTGCGGGCGCGGTGCTCGGCGGCGTGGTTGGTCTTGTCATAGCGCTAGTGTTGTCACTGTGGCGCCTCGTCTTCCATCATCTGCCCACGGCGGGCTTCGGCTTATGCACGGGCAAGACGGTGCCTGGCAATAAGGGCCTAGGGCTGACCGATTGGCTGCATGAATCGATCCAGGAGATCGCATTCGGCGCTGAACCTCATGACCCGTTGACCTTCGGCGATCTTGCCGGGGCCGGCTCCCTCAGGCCCGCTGTCGATCTGCGGATGATCACCACCAACCTGTCGATGCGGCGGCCGCATACATTGCCCACTTTGGGCTTGTCTGGTGCCTTTTCGCTCGAAGAATGGGACAAATTGTTTCCGGCGCCCGTGATCGCGTTCCTCGAAGCGAACACCAAGCCATTTGCGCGGCTTGCGGACCTTCGCGGCTTACCCAGCGCAGCGCAGTTTCCCGTCCTCGTTGCCACCCGGATGAGCCTGAGCTTCCCGCTGCTCTTCGCGGCCATTCCGGCTTACGTCCGCGATCTTGCGACCTATGCGATTGCACGCTCAACCGGGACCGCCGCGGCGATCCGCAAAGCGCGGATCTGGTTTGCCGATGGTGGCATCAGTAGCAATTTTCCGATCCATATGTTCGATACACTGCTGCCCTCCCGGCCGACCTTCGCGCTCAGCCTGGACGACCTGCCGGACGATGCCGATATGGGCGGTGAGCGCGTGATCATTCCGCAGCGCGCCGGGCAAGGCGTTTGGCTGCCGGTCCGGCCGATCGATGATATCGGGGCGTTCGCCGGAAGCATCCTGGGGTCAGCCAAGGACTGGCAGGACCAGCTGCTCAGCACCATGCCGGGCCAGCGCGAACGCATTGCGCGTGTATTTCTGTCGCCCGATGAAGGCGGACTTAATCTGACGATGCCGAAAAAGCGATCCGCTGCATTGATGCAATATGGCCTGAGCGTCGGGCAGAAGTTCGCCAGCGGAGCGCTAAACTTTGACGAGCATCGCTGGCGGCGCTCGCTCGTCGCCTATGACCAGCTTGAGCAGGCGGTCGTGGGCACCGAGCGCGTCTGGAATGCAGGCTTCAGATCGTGGTTTGCCGCTTATAGTGCCAACCCCCAAACCTATAAGGCGGTAACCAAGACCGACCGCAGGAACATTCACGATCGCCTGCAAGCCTTCGCACTGCTCTCCCACCTGTTTCAGCCGTTGGTCCGAAACAAGACTGCCAAATTCCCCAAGCCGATTGGCAAGCTGCGCATCGGGCCGGATTTCTAGGATCGGCGCCGCATCCGCGGCGGCGTTGTCGGGGCTTTGTCCTTAGCGTCGGCGTGGGATGCGCAGACGCCCGCTTTCTCGGGATCACTTCGCAAAGCCAGCCAGTCCGAGAGCGGCCCATCTCCGGTCGCTACCCAAGGCCGGTCGGGGAAGCACTGGACGTCGGCTCTTGGTAAAGTCTGCCGTTGCAGACCCGACCGGCGAACGGCGCATTTTGGGTCGGTTGCAGACGGGGCGGCCCGTTATTCCGTGCAAATGACCACGTTCATTCGACGGCCAATTACGGCCGTGGAGACGAACAATGGGACACGCACAGTATGATCCTGCCACGCATCGCCGCCCTGTGTGGAATGCAGGCAAGGCCGTCGGCACAAAGCGACCGCTGACGCAGAAGCAAATCTGGGCCGTTCGCTTCTTCCTGGATCGAGAGGGCCGCCTCCGCGACCGAGCGCTGTTTGACCTGGCGATCGACAGTAAGTTGCGCGGCTGCGATCTCGTGAAGATCAAGATCGGCGACCTCGTCTCCGGGCCTGAAATCAGGACCCGAGCAATCGTCATGCAGCAGAAGACCGGACGCCCTGTCCAGTTCGAGCTTACGGCCGATGTCAGAGCGAGCCTCCTCGCGTGGCTTGAACGCCGCGGCGGCACTGTCCACGACTACGCTTTTCCGAGCCGCATCGATCATGCGGGCCATCTCAGCACGAGGCAATATGCTCGGCTGGTGGATGAGTGGGTTGTTGCGATCGGACTTCGCCGGGCCGAGTACGGGACTCACTCGCTTCGCCGCACAAAAGCATCAATGATCTACAAGGCCACCGGGAACCTTCGGGCGATCCAGATCCTGCTGGGCCACACGAAGATCGAGAACACTGTCAGGTACCTCGGCGTGGACATCGAAGATGCCCTCGTCCTAGCTGAACGGACCGAAATCTGACACTGGGGCGGCCCATCTCCATAAGTGGTGGGTCGCTTCCACGCCGGACCGCTTCCGACCAGATTACGCCGTTCCAGTCATCCTGCCGGAACGGCCGGGTCTGACAGGAGCAGTCGTCCGGGCGTTATGAAATAGTCAACCAGCGGCATCGAAGACAATCTGCTAATCTCTGTGATGTCTTAAAACCGGCCACACGGATGGCCGCTTGAGGCTGCGCCCCTCTATCACTGGATATAATTTCGAGAAAAGACATTTGGGAACAGATTTCGGGAAAACTGCCGCTCCCGGATATCCGCGTCGTAGGAACGCGAAGGCCTCCCCCATTGGGGCTTCTCAATCAAGACCCTTCGATTGGCAGGTAATTGACAAAAATAAGAGGCAATTACTGAACCGTCGCTGCTTAAATGCAGGTCTGAAGCAGCGGGCCTTGGCCTGACGAGCAACTGGCTCGCATGGCAACAACGGTTGGGTTGAATGCCCGTCACCACGGTATGGCGGATTGCCCTCATTGCTTTGGAAAATAACTCAGGAACAAGAGACACACGGTGTATCTTTGGAGGCCTGATATCCACGATTCGCACAGGCAGACAATGAACCATTCCAGGGTCGATCCACCCGCGTCCGCCCAAGCGGCTGAAGATTGGACATCGGCGTCCACCATCCGGGGGGACACGGCCGGTCGGACCTGGGACGATCGGGCATTGCCGCCGGAGGAACGCGCGGCGCTAGTGGTCGCGGCGATGACGGAGGACGAGAAGTTCGCCTGGCTTTCGGGGCGCATGGCCATTCCCGTCGGCGACGCGAAAAAGCCCGACGGCGCGCTAGGATCGGCGGCCTTCTATCCCCGCATCCCGCGGCTGGGCATCCCGGCGCAGCAGCAGTCCGACGCCAGCCTGGGGATCGCCAATACTGCAAACGTCCGACCGGGCGACAACGCCACCGCGCTGCCGTCGTCGCTGCTGCTGGGGGCGACGTTCGATCCGGCGACGGCACGCGAGACCGGCGAACTGATTGGCCGCGAAGCGTCGGCCAAGGGCTTCAATGTTCAGCTGGCGGGCGGTGCGAACATCGTGCGCGAGCCGCGGGGCGGTCGCAATTTCGAATATGTGTCGGAGGATCCGTTGCTGACAGGCGTCATCGCTGGTCATTCGGTCGCAGGCATCCAGTCGCAAGGCGTCGTGTCGACGGTGAAGCATTTCGCCCTCAACGCGCAGGAGACCGGGCGGGTGCTGGCCAATTCGGTGCTGGGCCTTGGGGCGCTCCACGAGTCCGACCTGCTCGCGTTCAGGATCGCGATCGAGATCGGGGCGCCGGGGGCGGTGATGCCCGGATATAATCTGGTCAACGGCGACTGGGCGTCGGAAAGCGAATATCTGCTGAACACCGTGCTGAAGGGCGAATGGGGCTATCCCGGCTGGGTCATGTCTGACTGGGGGGCGACGCATTCGACGGTCAAGGCGGCGCTCGCCGGGCTGGACGTGCAGTCGGGTGCGAATCTCGACCCGAAACCGTTTTTCGCCGATCCGCTGCGCGCGGCGGTGGCGGCGGGACAGGTGCCGCAGGCGCGGATCGACGACATGGTCGCGCGGCAGTTGCGCAGCCTGTTCGCGGTGGGCGCGATCGACATGGCTGAGACGCCGGACGGCGCGATCGACTATATGGCGCACCGCCTGATCGCACAGCGTGCGGCGGAGCGTGGCATCGTGTTGCTGAAGAACGAGGGCGACATCCTTCCGGCACCCCGCAGGATGGGGCGCGTGCTGGTGATCGGTCGCCGTGCCGATGCCGGTATGCTGGCGGGCGGCGGATCGTCGGCGGTGTCGCCGGTGGGCAGCCTGTCGGTCGAGGGCAGCGCGGTGATGGGCGTGCCGATGGCCAAAGTCTATCATCCGTCGTCGCCGCTGCACGCGATCAAGGCGGAGTCCGGCGCGGCGCAGGTCGATTTCGTCGATGGCACGGACGTGGGCAAGGCGGTGAAAGCAGCCGCCGAAGCCGACATGGTCTTCCTGTTCGCCGAGGAATGGCGGACGGAGGGCGAGGACCGGCCGGGGCTGGACCTGCCCGACGATCAGGACGCGCTGATCGCGGCGGTCGCCGCCGCCAATCCGCGAACGGTGGTGATCGTGCAGTCCGGCGGGGCGGTCGCGATGCCGTGGTTGGACGAAGTGCCGGCGGTGCTCGCCGCCTTCTATGCCGGATCGGGCGGGGGCGAGGCGATTGCGGGCATCCTGTTCGGGCGGGTGAACCCGTCCGGGCATCTGCCGATCAGCTTCCCGCGCGACGTCGGGCAGTTGCCGATCCCCGAGCAGCGCGATCCGGCGACGACCACCTCCAATCCGGGGATGCCGGTCGAGGGCGAGGTCTTCGATATCGATTACAATATCGAGGGATCGGATGTCGGCTATCGCTGGTATGCGCGCGAGGGGCTGGTGCCGCTGTTCCCGTTCGGCCACGGCCTCAGCTACACGGCGTTCGACCATCGCGACCTGACCGTCGATCACCGCGACGACACGGTCGTGGCCAACGTCACCGTCCGCAACACCGGCGACCGCGCGGGGGCCACGGTCGTGCAACTTTATGTGTCGCGATCGGGCGCGGGCGGCTTCGTCCCCCGGCTCGGCGGATTCGCGCGGGTCGATCTGAAGCCGGGCGAGCACCGTGACGTGACGTTGCGCATCGACCCCCGCCTGCTCGCCCGGTTCGATGCCACCGCGCGGCGCTGGGTACGGGAAGCAGGAGCCTACACCCTCCGCGTCGCCGACGATGCGCTGGCCGACGGGCTGAATAGCAGCATCGTGCTGCCCGCCGCGTCCTTTACCGACTGACCGTCGCGGCGGGCGGGGGCGGCGCTCCGTCGCCCCACCCGCCGCCCAGCGCCGCCCATAGCTGGATCAGGTTGGTCAGTTGCTGTTCGCGGACCGCGATCGCGTCCAGATCGGCCTGGAACAGGTTACGCTGGGCATCGAGTTCCTCGATATAGGCGGCATAGCCGCCGCGATAGCGATCGCGGGCGAGGACGAGCGAGCGTTGCAGGACCGCGCGACGCCGGTTGACGCGGTCCGCCTGCTCGCGCAGCCGGCGTTCGCCGGACAGCGCGTCCTCCACCTCGCCGAACGCGGTCAGCACCGCGCCGCGATAGGCGAACGCCGCCTGATCGCGCTGCGCGGTCGCCACATCGAAATCGGCAGTCAGCCGCCCCCCGGCGAAGATCGGGGCAAGGACGCTGGCCCCCGCATTCCACAGCGTCAGCGGGTTCCAGCCGAGCGCATCGCTGAACAATGCGCCGGCCGATCCGGTCAGTTGCACGTCGGGCAGGAACTCGGCGCGGCGCGATGCCAGCACATGATCGGCAGCGACCAGCGTATATTCGGCGCTGACCAGATCCGGCCGCCGACGCAGCAGGGTGGAGGAAAGACCGGCAGGTGTGGCAGGCAGGGCGACGCCCGCCAGGCTCCCCCGCACGATCGGGCCGGGCAGGTCGCCGGTCAGCCGGCGCAGCGCGTTTTCCTGCACCCGCATCGCCTGTTCGAGGACGGGGATGGTTTGCGCCACCGCCTCATATTCCGACTGCGCCTGCGTCAGTTCGAACTGCGAGCTATAGCCCAGCCGGGCGCGGTCGTCGGCGATGCGCAGCGCCTCCGCGCGACTGGTCAGCGTGTTGCGGCTGATTTCCACCTGTGCCGCGAGCGACAGCAGGGTCACATAGCCGCGCACGGTCGCGGCGATCACCGCGAGGCGTGCGGCGTCGCGGTCCGCCTGGCTGGCGACGTAGCGGGCACGCGCCGCCCCTTCGAGATTGCGCGCCCGCCCGAACAGGTCGAGCGTCCACGCCCCGCCGACGCCGGGCTGTGCGGAAACGCTGCGGGCCGCGCCGCCGGTCTGGCCGGGTGCCCGCTGCACGCCTGCGTCGCCACTGGCGTCGAGCGACGGCAGGCGCGCCGACCGGGCCTGCCGGGTCAGCGCCTCCGCCTCCTCGACGCGGGCGACGGCGGTCAGCACGTCGGTATTGTTGGCCATGGCGCGATCGACGAGCGGCGGGATCGCCGGGTCGCCGAGCCGCCGCCACCAGTCCCGATCCGCCGCCACGGTCGCTGCCGTCGGCGTGTCGCGCCACGCCGGCGGAGGAACCACCGCGGCCGAGCCCGGGGCCGGCCGGATCGTCGGCGCACATCCGGCCAGCATGATCGCGGCGACGCCCATGGATATCAGAGCGCGCATCATCGTTCCTGCTCGCGCGGCGACACCGCCCCGCCGGTATCGACCTGCGCGACCACCGACATGCCCGGCCGCAGCCGACGGGCGAGTGGCTGATCGGGGTCGATGCGGATCCGCACCGGAATGCGCTGGACGATCTTGGTGAAGTTGCCGCTGGCATTGTCCGGGCGCAGCACGCTGAACTCAGATCCGGTGGCGGGCGCAATCTGTTCGACATGGCCGCGCAACCGCGCACCGTCGAGCGCATCGACGCGGAAGCTGGCGGGCTGGCCGATCCGCATCCGCGCGGTCTGCGTCTCCTTGAAATTGCCGACCACCCACAGTTGTTCGGGCACCAGGAACATGAGCTGCGATCCCGCCGCGACATATTGGCCGACGCGCACCGACGCCTCGCTGATCTGTCCGTCGCGCGGCGCGCGGATCAGCGTGTTCGACAGGTTTATTCTGGCAAGATCGACCTGTGCCTGCGCCTGCTGCACCGCGCCTTCCAACGCGGCGCGCGAAACCTGCGTCGACCGGATCGTCTGGCGCTGACTGTCGATATTCGCCTCGCTGCGGGTCACGCCTGCCGCGGCGGCCAGCCGGGTCGCGCGCACCTGATCGCGTTCGCGCAGCGACACGGAGCCGCGATCCGCCAGCTCGCTGACCCGCAACAGGTCGGCATCGGCGCGCACCAGTTCGGATTCCGCCTGTTGCCGGTCGGCGATCCGGGTCCGGAGCGTCGCGGCATTCTGCGCGACCGTCTGGTCCCAGTTGGCGAGTTCGGCCGTGGCGATCTTCAACTGCGCCTGCGCCTGATCGAGCTGCTGGCGATAGATGCGGTCGTCGATCTTCAGCAACAATTGCCCGCGCTTCACCGGCGCGAAATCGCGCACCAGCACGTCGGTGACATAGCCGTTGACCTGTGGCGCCATCGCCGTGATCTGCCCCCGGATATAGGCGTTCTCGGTCGTCCGGTCGCCGCTGGTGAACGGCCACAGCCGCCATGCGTAGAGCACGACGAGCGTCCCGATGACGAACAGGATCGCCATCGCGATGACGGCGCGCCGCGTCGGGCGGATCGTTTTCGGCGGATCGTCCGGCGCGGGAGCCGGTGCGGGCGGGCTCGGCTCCGCCGCCGCGGCGGCATCGGTGGTTTCACGGTCGAGCGTGGTGCGGGTGTCGGTCATCGGATCATACCGTTACGGAACTGGCGGAGGCGGAGGCGCCTGCCGCGGGTGGAGATGCCTTGCGCGCCGCCCGCGCCGCCCGCGCCGCCCGCGCCGTCACGGCGACGCGGTACAGCGACCAGAGGAGGAAGATCGTGGCGAGGATGGCGTTCAGCGTGAACACATCGTTGAAGGCGCGGACATGCGCCTCGCGCGTCGCGGTCTGCGCCAACAGGCCGACCCCCTGTGCCTGACGACGCACCGGATCGGTGATCTGCGCGGCATAGACCTGCCCCTGCTGGGCGAGCCGTTGCGCCACCACCGGGTCGCCGGGGTCGAGGTTGGCGGTGATCTGCGCCGAATATTCGTGCTGCCGCACCTGTTCGAACGTGCCGTACACCGCCGGTCCGGCAAGGCCGCCGATCGATTGCGTCACCGCGAACAGCACAGAAAAGGTGACGATATGGTCCGCCCCCTTCGACAGCGCCTTCATCACGCCGGTCAGCAGCAGCGGCCCGATGAACAGGCCGGACGCGATTGCCAGCAGCAACTGGCTGACCATCATCGTCTGCGGCCGGGTATCGCTGGTCGCGTCGTTGTCGATCAGCGATCCGGCGATGATGAGCAGGATCGCGCCGACGAACTGGACCGGCATCGTCTTCGGCCCGAACGTCACCGCCGATACCGTCATCCCGAGCAGCAGGCCCGCGAGCATGACGGCGTAGAATAGTTGCAACTGGTCCGGCCCCATGCCCAGCGTGCGCAGCAGGCCGGTCGCGGCATAGGTCTGTTCCGACAGCAGCAGCCGCATGGTCAGCGCACCGACCGCGAAGCGCGCCGTGTCGGCGGTGCCGAGCCAGCGCGTCTTGACCAGCGGGTTGCGGCGATGATGCTCGATCATGAACGCCACGATGAACAGCCCCAGCGCGGCGATCAGCGCGAACGCCATCCACGGCTGCTCGGTCCACCATTGCGTTCGCCCCTGCGCCAACACGGCGCCGACCAGCGCGAAGGCGGGGGCCATCAGCGCGAAGGTGAGGAAATCGAGCCGTTCGAACGAGGCGATGCGGATGCCCGGCGGCAGCTTCAGCGTCACGCACGCGGCCAGCGAACATAGCGCCAGCCCGAACTCGAACAGGTACAGCGTCTGCCATTCACCCAGATCGAGGAGTGCGGGCGAGATCAGCCACGCGACCGGCGTCCACACTTGGGAAATTCCCAGTGCGACGCACAATCCTTTACCCAGCTTCGCCTTCGGAAACGCCTGCAGCACATAGAAGAAGCCAAGGACGCTCATCGGCGCGGCGGCGAACCCCGCTACCGCGCGGACGAGGATCGCCATCTCGTAGCTGCGGATCATCAGATACAGGATCGTGATGGCGATATAGGCCAGCAGGCTGCACTCGGCGTAGCGGCGGATGCCGAATTGCTGGCGGCATTTGAACAGGATCAGGTTCGACGAGACGTTCGTCATCACATAGGCGGCAGGCAGCCATGTCCCCTCGACCGGGGTCAGGCCCAGCGCGCCCTGAATCTGCGGCAGGTTGGCCGAGATCAGCGCGTTGCCAAGCCCCCCGGTCGCGCTGACCAGAATCCCGACCAGCAGATACGACGCGCGGACGGCCGGGCGATGCCGCGGGGTCGAGGGCGACCCCGGCATCGAAGGCTTCTCATCCTCCTCCCACGCGGGGATCGGTTCGAGTGGCTGTAGCTGCATGGCGGAGATCAGCAGTCGTCGGGGCGCGCGGGGTGGCACCCGCCGGCGGACCACCCGTCGCGGAGCAGGTTTCGCAGCCGATCCTGCGTGTCGGTGCGCGCCGTCATTCGCCCGCTCGCCCACGCGACGGCCAGCGATGCGAGGAAGATATCCGTCGCCGAGGCGGTCGGCTGGGCAAAGCCGTCGCGTTGCGCCGCACGCAGGAAAGCATCGGTGCTTTCGATGATCCCGTCGCAGGTTGATTTGAACGGCGATGCGGTCACCGACCAGCCCGCGCGCAATGGTTCGGGCAGGCCATCATAGGCGCGCATCCAGTCGCCCAGCGCGTCGATCCATCGTTCCAGCATCCGCCCGCTATGACCGCCGTCTGCCTCGATCATGGCTTTTTCCCGGTCGAGGCGCTCGTGATGTGGCGCGAGCAGCGCGAGAAGCAGTGCGTCGCGCGTCGGAAAATGTCGATACAGTGTCGCGTTGCCGACGCCAGCGAGCTTGGCGATCGCGTCCAGCGACACATCGACGCCCCCCTCCGCAACCGCCCGGCCGGCCACGTCGAGGATGTGCGCGCGGTTCTGTAACGCATCCTTGCGGGGCGTTCGGGGAATTGGCGACACACTCACAACGATCATCCTTGATAAACGGGGAGCCTCCCCATATCTGATTTCTCGAAACGGGGATAGCCCCCGTTAAAGCGAAGCGTGTCTCCGATCGGGGACCGCCACAGGATCGGAACCTCCAATGTCTAATAAGCTGCTTATCGGGATGGTGTTCGGAAACGGCTATGGCGCGCAGCCCGGGGCGTGGCGGATGCCGGGCGTCGATCCGACGGGCTTCACCAATTTCGACACGCTGGTCCGCTATGCGCAGATGGCGGAGCGGGGGAAATTCCAGTTCCTGTTCATGCCCGACTTCCCGACGCTGAAGCCGAATACCGGCACCGATGCGCAGCAGCTGAACATCGAGCCGATGATGACGCTGGCCGCCGTCGCGCGCGGGACGGAGCGGATCGGCATGGTCGCGACCGGCTCCACGACGTTCAGCGAGCCGTTCAATCTGGCGCGGCAGTTCAAGGCGCTCGACCTGATGAATCACGGTCGCACCGGCTGGAACGCAGTACCGACCAGCGATCCCGCGATCGCCGCCAATTACGGCCGCGCCCTGCCGCCGCGCGGGGAGAAATACGAACGGCTGCACGAGTTCATCCAGATCGTGCAGGCGTTGTGGGGTAGCTGGGGCCGCGATGCGTGGCTGCACGATCAGGCGTCGGGGCGGTTCGCCGACATGACGCAGATCAAGCCGGTGAATCTCCGCGGCCGCCATCTGGCGACCAGCGGCCCGCTGGCGCTGCCGCCCTCCGAACAGGGTCAGCCGGTGATCTTCCAGGCGGGCGGTGGCGATCAGGGGCTGGAGGTCGCCGGGCGCTACGCCAGCGGCGTGATCGGCGCGGTGTTCTCGATGGAAGATGCAAAGGCACAGCGCGACGCCCTGCGCGACGCTGCCGAACGCGCCGGTCGCGATCCGGACGAGATCAAGTTCTTTGCCGGGCTGATGACCACCATCGCGCCCGACCGGCGGGCGGCGCTGGACCGCCGGATCGCGATGTCGGGCCACAGCTTCGAACCGCGCATCGGCTATCTCGGCCAGATGATCGGGCTGTCGCTCGATCCGACGCAGCTCGATCAGCCGCTGAGCGCCGCGCAACTCGCTGCTGCGCGTCCGTCCCCGCAGGACCCGCGCTCCGCTTATGCGCTGAGGATCGCGCGCGAGGGCTGGTCGCTCCGCGACGTGCTGGCGCACGGCGTCATCGACTATCACCCGATGATCGTCGGACCGGCGGTCGAGGCGGCGGACCATATGCAGACATGGTTCGAGGCCGGTGCCTGCGACGGCTTCTGGCTGTGCCCCGACGTCTATGAGGACGGCCTGCCGAAGCTGGTCAACGAACTGGTGCCGATCCTCCAGCAGCGCGGCCTGTTCCACCATGATTACGAAGGGGCGACGCTACGCGATCATCTGGGCGCACCGGCACAATATGGCCGCGACCCGCGCCTGACCTGAACGCTTGAGATTACAACGAGGTATTCATGACCGACTCCCCATCCATTACCGCCCCGGAGGGCACGTTGTCGTTTCAGCAGACTGTCCGCACCCGCCGGTCCTGGCGCGGCTTCCTCGATCGCGTCGTGCCCGAGGACGTGCTGGCCGCCGTGCTGGAGGATGCCCAATGCGCGCCGTCGAACTGCAACACCCAGCCATGGGACGTGCATATCGTCCGGGGGACGAAGCTGGCAGACCTGTCGCGCATCCTGCACGCGAAGAATGATGCGGGCGAGTTCACCGGCGACTTCTCGTTCGACATGGGCGCGTTCTACGGCTGCTATGGCGAGCGCAAGAATGAACAGGGCAAGGCCTATTACGAGGCGATGAACGTCATGCGCGATGACAGGGAGGGCCGCCGCCGCGCCGCCGCGAAGAACCTGTCATTCTTTGGCGCGCCACAGGTGGCGTTGATGTTCATGCCGTCGTTCGGCGACGATGTGCGCACCGCGGGCGACATCGGCATGTACGGCCAGACGTTTCTATTATCGCTCGCGGCAAGGGGGCTGGGTGGCATCCCGCAGACGTCACTGGGCTTCTACGCCGGCACGATCCGCGAGTTCCTGGGTATTTCCCCGGACATGAAGATGCTGTTCGGCATGTCGTTCGGCTATCCTGACGATGATGCGCCGGCCAACCGGATGCGGATGGCGCGCGTGCCAGTCTCGGAAAGCGTCCATTTCCACGACTGATCATTTTCGGCGGCCCACTCCAGTCTCAATTGGTCAATATGTAGTCCTGAAGTGGTGCCAAAAGGGATATAGGAGCGGGCGGAGCCTGGGCGTGATTACGTGGCGGTCGTTTCTATTCTTTACTGATGGATGCCTTCCGAGGCGGGGTACTCTCCCAAAACTCGGTCGTTTTCGGGATGGGTCGGCGAGGCGACTGTCCGAGGTGTTCAGTTCAAGTTGTCGAAGGCCGACAGGCCTGCATGTTCTACGGCAAGGCCAGGCTTGGTCCGAAATCACAGCTTTCGGGCGAATTTGCCGTTCGCCGAAGCCATCGCGGATGGTGATTTTATTCCCGGAGTCAGTCACCCCGGTCTCGACCAGGAGCAAGATGATCAAACGGCCGGTTTCGGGAAATAGCTGCGTCAAGCTGAACGTCGGGAACTGGGTCGGGAGCTGCCAGCGCTGCGGCAGCGCAGACCCAGGACCAGACATCCGCAACCCCCTCTG
>NZ_LMLN01000027.1:0-123253 GCF_001421915.1 Sphingomonas sp. Leaf62
ATCTCCATCCTCCGGTTCCGAAAAACACCTTATCTCGGTGTCCACGAAACCGGCAGCAGCTCAGGGCGGTGCGTTTCGACCAGAAGGTGGACTGCCCATTGGGAGTCGGGCGGACTGGCGGCAGGGCGATTTCGACCATCGCTCCACGGACCTGAATGACGGTGCCGCAGTTCGTTTCCGTGCCGACGGCGATGTCCTTTTGGAAGGCTTCGTTCGCCCTTTGCTCGGTGGCGTAATCCGCAAGGATCGCCGCCAGCTGCCGGTGCTGCCGGTGCTGCCGGTGCTGCCGGGGTCGCCTGTGCTGCGACTGCGGCAAGAGACCGATGATAACGCTTCACATGATTGGTCTACCCCCCGGTATATAAATCTCGAACCATTCTTCGGGGAAGTTATCGGGACCGGCAAGCGTGCCATGCGCTGCAACCGCTCGCAGACCCACTCTCTATCACGGCGCGGCTTGGGCGGTCGTATCCCTACCGACTGCCGTGGCACGCTCCGCCGACGCGGCACGCCAGTCGGCAACGAAGCGGTCGTCATGCTAATACGGTGCAAGCACTGGACAAAGCCAAAAATACAATGTCGGCCAACGACGTTTTGCGCGACCTAACTGGACGCTTTACCCAGCATCACATAAGCAGGCCGTAAGGCACGGGGGCCGCATAGGGGGGATTTCAGATGGCAGGTCGTGGTTCGGTGCGTTTGCGCCGGTGGTCGTTCGCAATTGGTACGAGCATTGTCGCAATGGCGGCATCCTCGGCGGCGAACGCGCAATGCTCGCCCGATCCGGTGACCTCTTCCACCCCGACCAACTGCACCGGCACCGATAATGACGGCCTGACCGTCGATGCGTTCAACAGCCGCGTTATCGTGGCCGAAGGCGCAACCGTACGCGGCGGCACCGACGCCGCCATCACTACGCGCGCGCAACTCGCGGCATTCACGATCAACGGTCGGGTCGACGGCGACAGCAGGATCGGTTTCCTGGTCACCACCAGCGAGCCGTATCTGGCACCGTGCGATCCCTATGCCGGTGCATCGGTGATCGTCTGCCCGCCGGGACTGCAGACCTATTATCCTTCCGCGAACGCCAACATCACGGTCGGTGCGCAAGGGAAGATCGTCGGCGGACAGGCGCTGGTCAGCCGCCGATCGACCAACAACAGATTTGGCTGGATCGATGTCAGCATAGTCAACGAAGGCCTTATTGAAGGAACGAGCGGCACCGCCATCCGCGATGCAGGCTCGCTTCTGAGCATCGGCAACCGGGTCGGTGCGATCATCCGCGGTGTCGGCAATGCGATCGATACCGATGGGGCATTGTCCCTGACCAATGCCGGGACGATCTCCGGATCGATAGTCTCCCGCCAGACCGGGAACGGCAGCAATTCAAGCTTCATCCGCAACACGGGGCTGATCGAAAGCGGGAGCGGTACCGCGATTCGCAACGGCAGCATCTTTCTCGTTATCAACAACGAGGCTGGTGCCACGATCCGCGGTAACGGGTCCGCGATCGATACCAACGGTGCGCTGTACCTGACCAATGCCGGTACGATTGCCGGCTCAGTGGTGTCGCGCACCACCGCCACGAGCAGCGCCAGCACCATCGACACCCTTGCCGGGACGATCCTCGGCGACCTGACCCTTGGCGCCGGCAACGACACGCTGGCCGGGCGCTATGTCGCCGGACAGATCATTACCGGGATCACCGGAGCGATCGATGGCGGCGCGGGCATCGATACGCTGGCCCTGCGCCTTTCCGAAAACGCCGATCTGACCACCTTCCCGTTGCTGACCGGATTCGAGCGGCTTAGCCTGCGCCTCGAAAACACGCCGACGGTAACCATCGGCGCGGCGGGTAGCGTCATTCGCAACCAACTGGGCGTAAGCGGCAACGGCAGCGTCACGATCAATGGCACGTTGAGCGGAACCGGACAGGTTCTCACCGCCGAATATTCCGATGGCGCGCCCACCATCGTCAATGCGGGCACGATCGAAGGCACAGCCGCCAGCAATGGTTATCTCGTCCGCATCAATTCCGCCAACCGCTTCCAGAATGACGGCGCCATCAATGCGGCAGGCAATGGCCTTTCCATCTCGTCGCAAGGGACGTTCGCCAACAACGGAACGCTGCAGGCGAGCGGAACGGCATTGGAACTGTGGAACACCAGTTTCACCAATACCGGCACGATCCGTTCGACCGCCGGCATAGGCGCGATCATGAGCGGTTCGTCAGGCTCGAACTGGAACAACAGCGGCACGATCGAAGGTGCTATCGCCGGAGTTCAGCTCACCAGCAATCTTATCAACACCGGCCTGATTACCGCTCCGGTGCTGGCGGTCGACCTCGGCTATTACGGCATCCTGACCAATGGTACCGGGGGCCGGATCGTCGGCGACATTCGCCCGCAGACGTCCGGGGTCAACCTGTTCAACGCGACCGTCGCCAATGCGGGGACGATCGACGGCAACGTCTCGTTCGGCGGTCGCGGGACGGACTCCAGCTATGGCGGCAACCGCTATTTCGCCTTGCCGGGCGGCGTGCTGAACGGGAACCTGACGCTGGGCCGTAACGAGACGCTCGTCACCTATCCGGGCGATGCAGGCAGCAGCGGCTTTGCCGGCATCAACGGGACCGTGACCGCGACGAACGCGTTGCTGCGGTACCGCGTCACCGCCGACGCGACCACCGCCGCGACGGCGCGTCCGGGTTTTGCGGAGATCGGCTACGACCTGTACGACGATGCCAAGCTGACCCTGACCAGCGCCGACACGCCGCTGGTCTTCGCGGGCAAGGGCAGCGTCGACATCACCGGCGACATCTCCGCCACCACCCGTTCGGCGATTGCGGTGGCGGATATCCTGACGGCATCCGGCGAAACCCGGCCCGATCAGGTCGGGCTGGCCATCACCAACCGCGGAACCCTGACCCTCGACCGGTCCGGTAGCAGCGACGGCTTTGGCCTGGCGGCGGTGCAGGTCGGAAGCCAGTACAACTTCACCAACGCCGGCACGATCATCGTGCGCGGTGGCTCCGCACCGCAGACCACGATCGGGATTTCCGCCTACGGCCAGGGAAGCGTCGTGAACGACGGCCTGATCTCGCTCGACGGCGCGACCGGCATCTCGGACGCCGGGACCGTCACCAACCGCGGCACGATCCGCCAGATCGCCGGCGGTCGTGCATCGAACGGCATCTATTCGTGGAACAGCCTGAACCTGACCAATAGCGGTACGATCGACGTCGCCGGCACCGCCGTCGACGGCGGGTGGTCGATGACGATCGACAATAGCGGCCGCATCGCCAGTACGGACAGCATCGCGATCGGCAGCGGCCGGTATTTTTCGCCGGCATCGATCACCAATCGCGCCGGCGGCACGATCGCCGGGAACGGCACCGCGATCCAGACCAGCGGCGGGACGCTGGTCAATGCCGGCACCATCGTCGGCACCGTCGATCTGGGCTATGGCAGCTACTACAGCGACAACCGGTCCTATAACAGCGCGACCTATGACGGCGCGGGCGGCACGATCACCGGTGACCTGCGGTTCGGCAATGGCGACGACACGCTGATCGTTTATGACGACGTGACCGGCGTCAGCGGCACGATCGATGCCGGCGGTGGTACCAACACCTATATCCATGCCCGCGCCACCAACGGCACGGTAACCCTAGGCCGCGATCTGCCGACCGGTTTCGGTGTCGAGGGCGTGCGTGCCGTCGGAGTGGATACGCAGGTGACCATCGCGGCGGCAGGAACCGTCGCGAACGACCTGAACCTGTCGGGCACCGGCAATATCGTCAACACCGCGACGATCGACGGCATGGTAACCACCGACACCTATCGTTGGGAAAACGGGTGGATGGTGGCTGTACCGCCACTTGCCTCGATCACCAATCAGGGGCGGATGAACGGTGGCTTCGACGGCAGCGTCGGCCGCTTCGTGAATGCCGCCACGGGCATCGTGACGACTGGGAGGCCGGATCGGTCGGCGGTACGGATCAGCCAAACCAGCATGATCGACTTTGCGAACGCCGGCACGATCGACATCGGCACAGGCAATCTTGCCGTTTCGCTGACGTCAAACAGCGCAGTGACCGCGGCGAATGATGGATCGATCACCGGCAAGCTCAGCATGTCGGCGCAGAACTTTACCAGCATGGTCGCTGATGCGCCGCTGACGGCATCGCTGGTCAACCGTGGCACGATGACCAGCGCCGGCAATGCGATCGAGATGACTGCGCTCGATATGACCGACGGTGCATCGTCGATTACGCTTGACAATCGTGGCACGATCGAAACGACGGGCAAGGGCACGGCCTCAGCTTATCTGGAGGCGCGCGGTTTCTACTGGTCCAGCAGTCTAACCAGCGGAACGCGACAGATCACCGTCACCAACAGTGGCACGATCCGGGCCAATGCCGGTGGTGAGGATGTCACTTACTCCTATTCGAACTACAATCCGTCGACCGGTCAGGTCGAGGAGCAGACATACAGCTATACCAGCATCGCGACGGCGCTGACCATGCTGACCAATCCGGGGCAGTCGATCACGCTGAACAACAGCGCGACCGCCACGATCGAGGCGACGGGCGCCTTGTCGACCGCCGTGGCCACGCTCGGTGCGCTGGATATCATCAATGCCGGTACGATCCGTGGCGGTACCAGCTTCACCGCGAACGGCGAAACCTATGCCGGTGCGATCCAGTCGTTCGATGCCGCCGACCGCATCGTCAACACTGGCACGATCATCGGATCAATCGACACGGGCGCAGGCGACGACCGTATCGAGAATTACGGCACGCTCGACGACGATATCTTTCTGGGCGCCGGCGACGACACCTTCCTGCATCGTGTCTCAGCCATCCTGTCCGGCACCGTCGATGGCGGCACGGGCACCGACAGCCTGATTATCGACGCTGCCGGCGGTGGCACGGTACGCGGCGACCAGTTCGTCAACTTCGAGCGGTTCAGCCAGACCGGCAGCGGTGCGGTTAGTTATGTCGGCGCGTTCCAGGCCACGACGCTCGACGTCAGCGGCGGCACGCTGAACGTCAGCGCAGGCGAAACGCTGAGCAGCATCGGCCCGGTCACGATCACCGGCAGCGATGCCGGCGAAACCGTCGACAATGCCGGTACGATCGCCGGCTCGGTCGCGCTGGACGCGGGCGACGACATTTTCGTGGATCGCATGGGCAGCAGCGTCGCCGGTGGAGTCGATGGCGGTGCGGGGGGCGACCTGTACCGCGTCGTCCTGTCGGGCAACCGCAACGGGATCGGCACGCGCAGCGGCTTCGAACAGCTCGCCGTTACCGGCAACGGCACGCTGACGCTGACCCTCGACCAAAGCTTCGACAGCGTCGCCCTCACCGGCACCGGCCTCGCGCTCGCGCTGAACGGCAACAGCGTCGGCACCGTCACCGGCAGCGACGCGGCCGAAATGCTGAGCGTCGACGGCGATATCGGCCGCGTCACACTGGGCGGCGGCAACGACATGCTGGTGCTGGGGACCGCGGTCGCCAACGGCACCTATACCGGCGGGGCGGGTAGCGACACGCTGCGCTTCTCCGGCAACGCACCGGTAACGCTAACGGGCAGCGCCAGCGGGTTCGAGACGATTGCGCTCACTGGCACCGCACTCAATATCGGCGGGACGCTCGGCGTGGCCGGCGACCTGATGACGCTGGGCGATGGCGCGCAGACGGTGGCGCTGGCCAATGGCGGCACGATCAACGGCACGCTCGATCTGGGCGCTGGCAATGACAGCTTCAGCCTGGCCCCCGGTGCCAAGCTGAACGGCATCGTCGCGGGCGGCGCGGAAGATGACATCGCCACGGTGGCGCTGGCCGGACCGCGTACGCTCGACGCCGCCACGCTAACCGGCTTCGAAACGCTGGCGAGCACCGGCACGGGCACGCTGACCCTGACCGGCGCACAAAGCTATGGACAGGTGGTCGCGGCCACCGACCTGACCGTCGCCAGCGGCGCATCGCTGACCGCCGGTACCGTGCGCTTCGCCGGTGGCAACGAACGGCTGACGATCGCGGGCGGCTTTGCCGGCGCGGTCGATGGCGGTGCGGGCAGCGACACGATCGCAGTGTCGGGCGGCAGCGCAAACGCTCCGGTCGCTTTCACGAACGTCAGCAATGTCGAGACGTTCGGGATGACGGGCGGCTACGCCACCGTTTCGGGCAATGCGGCGCTCGGCAATGCCGCACTGACCGGCGGGCGTCTGGTCGGGCTTGCCAACTCGACGATCGCTGCAAGCCGCATCGACGTCGGCACGGGTGCGACCTTCGGTTCGGCGGGTACCGTCAACGGCAACGTCAATGTCGCCGGTACGCTCAGCCCGGGTGCATCGCCGGGCGTGATGACCGTCAACGGCAATGTCGCGCTGGCCAGCGGTTCGCTGTCGGTGTTCGAACTGACTCCGACCGTCTCCGACAAGCTGGTCGTCAACGGCGCACTTTCGATCGCCAGCGGTGCGACGTTGCAGATCGTACCGGTCGGCACGCTGCGCGCCGGCACCAGCTACGACCTGATCACCGCCAGCGGCGGGATCAGCGGCGGGTTCACGACCATCAACAAGCCGTCGAACCTGTTCGGCGTGATCGTCCAGCGCAGCGACCGCATCCAGCTGCTCGGCCAGTTCCTGACCGACTCGCGCTTCTCGCCGCAGGTCGCGCGCAGCATCGCCTATGCGAACGCCACGCTGGCGGTGCAGCCGGCGACCAGCACGCTGTTCGACAGCCTGCCGGCACTGGTCGATACGTCCGGGGCATCGAATGCGCGCGGCTTCGCGGAGTTGACGCCGGAAGCCTATGCCTCGGCGACGCAGCTCGGGGTCGACCATGCGCTGTCGCTGACCCAAGTCGCCCGTGGAAACGCGTTCGCGACCGACCGGCAGGACGCAGGCGCGTTCACCTTCGCGCAGACGATCGGCCAATGGCACACGCTGCAAGGCGATGCCGCGCAGGGCAGCAACACCGCGCGTGCGCAAAGCTACGGCTTCCTCGGCGGGGTCGGATATGGCGACCGCAGCTGGATGATCGGCGCGTTCGCCGGGTACCTGAATGGCCGGCAGCAGATCGGCGCACTGGGCGCGCGCACGCGTGCCGATGGCGTCGTGGCGGGCGTTCATGGCCGCTACGGCGCGGACAGCGGGTGGGGCTTCAGCGCCTCGCTGCTGTACGATGGCGGAACGGCGGATACGGTGCGCGCCTTGCCGACAGGACGGGACGGGATCGGCAGCTATGCCCTGCACAGCTGGGCCAGCGATGTCGCCGCATCCTATGGCATCGACGTAGGGGATGGATGGTCGCTACGCCCGCGCGTCGGCGTAACGTACATCCGCACCTCGCGCGAAGCGGTGCGCGAAACCGGGTCCAGCCCGTTCGCCCTGACCGTCGCTGGCAACCGGCACGTATCGGGCTTTGCCGATACCGGGGTGACGCTGGCGCGCAGCGATGCCTCGGACGCGCCGTTCCGGCCGTTCGTGTCGCTGGGCGCCCGCTACCAACTCGAAGGACAGCGCGCGACGGCGCTGGCCGGCTATGCCGGCAACGGTCCAGGGCTGGTCGCGGTCGGCGCGGGCCGTACCGAACTGGTCGGCACCGCAGCGGGCGGTGTCGCCTATCGCCTGCCGAGCGGGCTCGACATCTTTGCCTCCGCATCGGCACAGACCGGTCGTGACGATCATCAGGAAACGATCAGCACCGGCGTACGGCTGCGCTTCTGATCGCGGTTTGACCGGCTCCGACCTTGCGCAAGGTCGGAGCCGGTACCCTTAATCGTGCCGCAAGGCCCAAGCCGGGGCGGCGCGGCTTGCGCGGAGTGACTGGCCGAGCACGGTCAGCACCGCGACCAGCAGCGCCACCGCCGTCGCACCCGCAAAGAATAGCGGCGACAGTGGGATCGCGTCCTCGAACCCGGCCAGCCACGTCCGCATCGCGAAGAACGCCAGCGGCCACGCGACGAGGTTCGCGATCAGCACCGGCCGCAGGAACTGCCCGACCAGCAGCTTCACGATATCGCCCGACGACGCGCCCAGCGTCTTGCGGATGCCGATTTCGCGCGTCCGGCGCGCGGTATTGAACGACGCGAGGCCCCATAGCCCGACGCAGCCGATCAGGACGGCAAGGCCGGCACCGATCCCGAACAGCCGGGTGGCACGGTCGTCGGCTTCGTAATAGTCGGCGAGGCGTTCGTCGGCGGTCTGTCCGGTGAAGGGCACCTGCGGTACCATCCGCTGCCACAGATCGCGCACCGCCGCCAATGCGGTGCGCGGATCGCCGCTCACCCGGATGGCGATGACCGAGGTGTCGATCGCCTCGGGCGTGCGATGATAGATGTAATAGGTCGGCGCGACCGGACTGCGCGGCGTGTCGAAGCGCAGGTCGTCGACCACGCCGATGATCGTGCGCGGACGATCGCCGCCCACGGTCTTGCCGATCGCGTCCTGTGGCGACGCGAAGCGCAACGGGGTCAGCGCGCGGCGGTTGATGACGATGTTGGTCGGGTCGGTCCCCTTGTGGCCGGTGACGTCATCGGCACCATGCGCGTCATCGAACCACCGCCCGGCGATCAACCGCGCGCCATGCGTTTCGAAGAAGCGCGGGGATACCCGGACCCACGTCAGCGACGGCCCCGGTCCGGCGACGCCGGGCAGCGGCACGTTGTTGTTGTTCCCCTCTCCGCTGCCGCCCGGTGTCGCATTGGCGATGGTGGCGTCCTTCACCTGCGGCAGCGCCCGGATCGCGGCGAGGATCGCGGGCTTGCGATCCTTCGGCACCGCCGGGTCGACGGCGGACGTCACCACCAGCAACCCGTCGCGCTGGAACCCCAGATCGGTCGTGCGAACATGCCGGGTCTGTGCGACCAGCACGGCGGTGCCGATCATGAACGCGATGGCGAGACCGAACTGCCCGATGACCAGCAGTTCGCGGACGCGCGTGCCCGTCCGCCCGCCGCCGGGCGAGCGCGCCGAGGCCAGCACCGAAGCGGCGGGGAAGCGCGACAGCAGGATCGCCGGATAGACCCCCGCCGCCACGCCGACGACCACCGCCAGCACCAGCAGCGCGGGCACGACTACGCCGTAGGGGATTGTCAGCGACAGCCCGCCCGCCGCATTGACCAGCGGCAGACCCAGTTCGGCGAGGATCAGCCCGCCCAACGCGGCGATGGCGACGGTCAGTACCGCTTCGCCGAGGAACTGGCGCACCAGCACGCCCCGATCGGCCCCCAGCACCTTGCGCATCGCCACTTCGCGAGCACGCAGGCCTGCACGGGCGGTCGCCAGGTTCACGTAATTGACGACCGCGATCAGCAGCGTCAGCACGCCGACCAGCCCCAGCGTGACGACGGTCGTCTTCGCGCTCGCGCTCTCGGTTCCCTGCGGGGTCAGGTGCAGGTCGGCCAGCGGCAACAGCTCGAGATGCTGCATGTCCGACGGCTTGCCGCCGTCACCGGTCAGTTCCTTGCCGCGCCGGTCAACGAACGCGGTCAGCTTGTCCTCGAACGCCCGCGCGGCGACCGGCGTGTCGAAGCGCAGGAAGGTGGCCAGCGACACGCTGCCCCAGTGATACCAGTATTCGTTCGCCATCTCGCGCGTGAGCGGCACCAGCACCGACAGCTTGAAATCACTGTTCTTGGGCAGGTCGCGGAACACCGCGCTGACCCGATAGGTCCGCACCTTGTCCATCGACAGGACCAGCGTCTGCCCGATCGGATCGCGGGTGCCGAAATAGGCGCGCGCGGTCTTCTGGTCGATCGCGACATTGCCCGGCTGTGCCAGCGCGGTGGCGGGATCGCCCGCCACCATCGGCAGGCGGAACACATCGAAGAAGGTGGCATCGACCTGTGCCGCGTCGACCCGCGTCGCGCGTCCGTTCGTCAGGATCGTGCCGGCCTCCTGCCCGCCACCGATCCGGGTGCCCACGACGCCCGGAAAATCCTCACGCAACTGGTCGAGCAGCCCGCCCATCGTATAGGCAAAGGCACCGTTCGCCGGGCTGTCGGGCATGGTGTAGACCGTCTGCACGACATAGGCCTTGTCGTAATCGGGAAGCCATTTCTCATAGCTGGTCTCGAACCGGACATAGAGGCCGAGGATCAGGAACACGGCGATCCCGACGGCCAGCCCGCCGATGTTGAGCGCGGCATACAGCTTGTGGCGCACAAGCGAGCGATAGAGCGACAGCAGCCCGAAACGGTTCATCGATGTTCCCCCAGGATCAGCCGCAGGTGACGCGGGCCATGCCGCTCCGCGACACCGCGCATTGCGGGCGGCCGGTGACGGTTACGCGAGCGATGCCGCTGGCGTCGATCGTGGCCGGGCCGTTTACCTGCGCGCGGACCGATCCGGTGCCGCTGGCATCGACCGACAAGGCGCCGGTGGCAAGTGTCGAGGTGTCGACCTGTCCAGTCCCGCTGGCATCGATCGCCAGTGCGTCCGCCCGGCCATCGGCGACGATGCGGCCGGTGCCGCTGAGGTCGAGCGACAGCCGCGCGGCACGCACCCCGCGCAGCGTCGCGGTGCCGGTGCCCGATACGTCGATCGTCGCGCGGGTGGTGCGCAGGCCGTCGATGGCGAGGGCACCGGTACCGCGCATCCGTGCCTCGAACGTCGGGGTGTCGAGCGCGGCGATGCGGACCGATCCGGTGCCACTCGTCTGGATGACGGCAAGGCGCGGCAGGGTGACGTTGATCGTCGCGGCGGGCTTGTTCCGGCGGCTGTCGCAGCTGCCCGGTGCCCGCAGGAGCGTCAGGACCCGGCCACGCACCGCGACGCCGATCGCCGCCAGCGACCCCGCCTGCCCCTGTGCCCGCACCGCGAAGCGCGCGCCGAAGGTGACGACGACATGATCGCAGCCGCGCAGGTCGATGCGATCGAAATCGGCAACGGCGAAGCTGCGCGTCGCCCCCTGTGCCAGTGCCGGGGTCGGCACGGCGGAGGCGAGCAGCGCGAGGGTGAGGAGCGGTTTCATGGGCGTGGTCTCCGATCGGGAGGGAATGGAGGATACGCTGCCACCGGCCCGGGGCCGTATCCCCGCGCAGGCGGGGATCCAGAGCGGCAAACGTGAAGGGTAGTTAGTGTGGCCCTGGCCCCCCGCCTGCGCGGGGGTACGCAGGAATTGAGGTTGGGCCGTGCGCATCACATCGCCCGCATCGCGCTGGCGACGATGCGGCCATCCAGCATGTCGATGCGCCGCCGCGCCATGTCGGCATGGGCGGGCGAGTGGGTGACCATGACGATCGTCGCGCCGTCGGCGTTCAGCCCCATCAGGATGTTCATCACCTGCTCGCCATTGGCGGTGTCGAGATTGCCGGTCGGCTCGTCCGCCAGGATCAGTTTCGGATCGCCGACGATCGCGCGGGCTATCGCCGCGCGCTGCTGCTGCCCGCCCGACAGCTGGTGCGGGAAATGGCGGGCGCGATGGGCAATGCCGACCTTGTCCATCGCCGCGGCCACCCGCCCCTTCCGATCGCCGGCATCACTGCGATAGGCGAGGCCGAGCGCCACATTCTCCTCGATCGTCAGCTCGTCGATCAGGTTGAAGCTCTGAAACACGAAGCCGAGCGTCGATCCGCGGAATTTGGCAAGATCCTTTTCATCGAGCGCCGCCAGATCGCGCTCGCCGAACCAATATTTGCCGCCGGTCGGGCGATCGACCGTGCCGAGCGTGTTGAGCAGTGTCGACTTGCCGCAGCCCGACGGCCCCATGATCGCGACGAACTCGCCCGCTTCGACGTGCAGGTTGATATCGGCCAGCGCGGTCGTCTCGACCTCGTCGGAGACATAGCGGCGCTGGATATTCTCTAGACGGATCATGGACCTGCCCCCTTGGTTGATGTTGCCTAGTTGATGTTCAGCGTGTCGCCCTTCACGGTCGACAGATTGCTGGTGACGATGCGGTCGCCGGGGTTCAGCCCCGACAGGATCTCGACCACTTCCGGATTGCGGCGGCCGATCCTGACGGGGCGGCGGGTGGCATGGGTGCCATCGCCGTCAAGGACGAAGGCGAACGCGCCATTCTCCGCCGCCAGCCACCCGCCGACCGGGGCGACGACCGCCTTGGACGCGGCACCCAGCGTGATGCGGATATCGATGGTCTGGCCGCGATTGAGGTTGGGTGGTGTCCGGTCGAAGGTCAGTTCGACGCGGAACCGCCCGTCCTTCACCGCCGGCAGCACTTTCGACACCGTCAGGCTCGCGCCGTCGGCCCGCGCGCGCTGTCCGACCGCGACCCGGCCGAGATAATATTCGTCGACATCGGCCTCCAGCTTCCACGATCCCTCGCTGTCGACCTGTCCCGCCGGGTCGCCGGCTTTCAACGTCTGGCCGGGTTGCAGCGTGAAGTTGGTCAGCCGCCCGGCAGCAGGCGCGCGGATGGTCAGCGCCGACAGCCCGCCGCGCACCGCCGCGAGATTGCCGGCGAGCCGCGCCTGCGTATCCGCCAGACGCGCGCCCTGCGTCGCAGTGATCCGCGCCTCGGTACCGGCACCGCTGCGCAGCTGCGCCAGGCGGCGCGCCTGATACTCTGCCTCGGCGCGATAGCCGGCGACGCCCGCTTCGGACACGATGCCCTTGTCGAACAGCTGCTGGCGGATGGCGAGGTCGCGGCGCGCCTTGATCAGATCATATTCGGCCTGCGCGACCTGTGCCGAGCGGTCGAGCCGGCTGCGCTCGATCCCCAGCCCCTCGCCCGCGACCGCGCCCAGCTGGCCGGCGATCGCCGCCTCGCGCGTCAGCACTTCCAACCGCAGTTCGGGATTGGCGAGCGTCGCCAGCTTCTGTCCGGCGGCGACCATTGCCCCGTCCTGCACCAGCAATGTCTCGACCTGTCCGCCCGACAATACCCCGACCAGCGTGGTCAGGCGCGGGGCGACGGTGCCGCGCACCGGCAGGTAATCGTCGAACGCGGCGCGGGTCACCTCGCCGGTCTCGATCCGGTCGGCATCGATATCGGTCGATCCGGCGGCGGGCAGGAAGCGCCACAGCGCGACCGCCGCCAGCACCACCGCCACCGCGATCCACAGCGGACGCCGCCGCCACCAGCGAGCACGGGGCTTCTCCACGCGGCGGTCCATGGCGGCACCGGGGGCGCTCACCTGCCCTGTCGTTGTGCTGCTTGCGCCGTCGGTCGGTTCGGTCATCATGGACACAGTGTCACCGATCCGGGCGGAAAATCCTAAGTGCCTGAAACCGAACGAACTTCACCCGATCTGCCGGCAGGTGACCGTCCATGTCCGGACGCACTGTCCGAAAATGGACAGAAGGCAGGCGCGTCAAGCGGCCTGAACGTGCTGCTGATCGACGACAATGTCAGCGTCGCCGAATCGATCGCGCTGGCGGTGCGCCTGAGCGGGCACCGGATCGATACCGCCGCGACGCCCGAGGAAGCGCTCTCCCGCCTCGCCGCCGCGCGGTACGACGTGGTGCTGCTCGACATGAACTATGCCGCCGGGCGCACGGATGGCGCGGAGGGGCTGGCGTTGCTGGCGCGCATCCTGTCCGACGATCCGGCGGCGGCGGTGGTGGTCATCACCGCGCATAGCGGGGTCAGGATCGCGGTGGAGGCGATGCGGGCGGGCGCGCGCGATTTCATCATGAAGCCGTGGCGCAACGCCGACCTGCTCGCCCGCATCGCCACCGCCGCGCGGACACGGACCCCGGTGGCGGCGGTGGCGCAGCCGATGGCGGCCGAACCGGCGCGGCTGCTCGGCGACAGTGCGGCGATGGCGGCCTTGCGCGACCTGATCCGCCGCATCGGCCCGACCCGCGCCGGGGTGGTGGTGACCGGTCCGGCCGGATCGGGGCGCACCCTGACCGCCGCCGCGCTCCACGCCGCGTCGGCCGATGCCGGGGCGGCGATGCCGGTGATCGACCTGCGCGACGATGCGGCATGGGGTCGACTTGTCGACACGTCGACCATCCTACTCCGCCACCCCGATCGTCTGGGCGAGGTGGCGCAGGCGCGGTTGCTGGCGCACGTGCCCGCGACCACGCGCTGCATCGCCATCGCCGACAGCGCGAACGGCATCCTGCCCGCGCTCGCCCGCCGCATCGCCACCATCGAGATCGCGGTGCCGCCGCTGGCCGTGCGCGGCGACGACGCGCTGCTGCTCGCGCGCCATTTCCTGCGGATGGCGGCGGCGCGGCATGGGCGACCGGTCCCGACCCTCACCCCCGCCGCCGAGGCCCGCATTCTGCGTGGACCATGGCCCGACGAGGTGCGCGGCCTTGCGGCGGCGATCGAGCGCGCGGTGCTGCTGGGCGATGGCGGCGCGATCGACACCGCGCTGCTGGCACCGGAAACGGCGGCGATGGTCGCCGCCGACGCGCCGGCGCGCTTCGACCTCGACGAAAACGAACGCGCGGTGATCGAGGCGGCGCTGCGCGAACATCGCCACAATGTCAGCCATGCGGCGGCGGCGCTCGGGTTGAGCCGGGGGGCACTGTACCGGCGGATGGCGCGCCATGGGTTGTAGGGTGTCTATGGCGCCTGGCACCGGGCGCTCCCCGGCGCAGTCGTGCTCGGGTCCTCCCTCACTGGAAGGGAGGGGCTGGGTTCGCCAGCGCAGGAACGCTACGTTCGACAACGGGTCGACCCACCCTCGACCCCTCCCTTCCGGGGAGGGGAGCATGTCACGGCCATCTAGAAGCAGGTCGATCGGCCTCAGCCGTGCCCCCGCGCAGGCGGGGCTCCAGGGCCCCACGCATAAACCGTTGTTCTGCTTGGCTCTGGACCCCCGCCTGCGCGGGGGTACGGGCAGGGATCGACACCTCCTCCCCCGCACCCCGGCGAAGGCCGGGGTCCAGTTGGGGGACGGCAGCGCTCGTCCGCCAAACCTTCCCAACTGGGCCCCGGCCTTCGCCGAGGTACGGTCAAAATACTTTCGCAAAGGTCTCGCCTTCGCCGGGGTACGGGTCCGTGGCGTTTGCACCACACCCGCCTCCGCCGGAGTACGGAAATGGCGGGCGGCACCCACCCCATGCTGACCCCCGAACGCCGCCGCACCCTCGCCGCGCTCGGGTCGGGCGTCACCCTCACCCTTGGCGGCGCGGGGCTGGTGCTGGCGTGGCGGGCCGGTATCTGGGGATCGCTGCTCGGCACGCTCGGCATCATCGTCTGGGCGCTGGCGCTGGGGTGCTGGATCGCGCTGCGCCGGGCATCGGCCATCCCCGTCCCGCGCACCTCGCCGCACGACACGCTGCCGATCGCGGCGCTGCTTGATCAGGTGCCCGTCCCGCTGCTGCGCATCAATGCGGCGCAGGTCCGCGCGATCAACCGCGCCGCGCGCGCGCTGTTCGTCGCCGACGACCGGCTGATCGCCCCGCCCGCCGCCCTGACCGATCCGGCCGCGCGGCACCTGCGCCATGCCGGGCGGCGCTGGCGGATCGATGCGGTGACGCTCGGCCCCGACACCCGCCTCGCCGCGCTGATCGACATCGCTGCCGAGGAACATGCCGCGCAGGAACGCGCCAGCGACGAGATGATCGACATTCTCGGCCACGAGCTCCTGAACGGCCTGTCGCCGGTCGTCTCGCTGGCCGACAGCGCGATGACGGCACATCGCCGGGGCGACGCGATGCTCGGCGACATCCTCGCCACCCTCGCCCGCCGGGTCGAGGGGCTGGAGGGCTTTACCCGCGCCTATCGCCAGCTCGCCCGCCTGCCCGATCCGGTGCCTGCTCCCGTCGCGCTGGACGAACTGGCCATCGATCTTGCGCGGTTGTTCCGCGGGCGGTTCGGCGACCGGGTGGCGCTCACCGCCGATGGCCGCGGCACCGCCCAGGTCGACCATGACCAGATGGTGCAGGCGCTGTGGGCGCTGCTCCAGAACGCTGCCGAAGCCGCCCTTGCCGCCGACGCGCCGGCGCGGGTCGCGCTGACCCTGACCGACGAAGCCGGCTTTGTGGCCGAGATCCGCGACAGCGGCAGCGGCATCGCCGCCACCGATCGCGCCCGCATCTTCCGCCCGTTCCACACCGACAAGGCGGGTGGTTCGGGGATCGGCCTGACCCTCGCCCGCCGCATCGCCCGCGCGCATGGCGGCGAACTGATGCTGCTCGACACGCGCGTGACGTGCTTTCGCCTCACCCTGTCCGACATGTCGACAGGTCGAGCTGTCGAATGATCGGCCGTCACTTCGAACAGGCACCGGCGCCGTTTCCCGACATGTCGACTCGTCGAGGTGTCGAATGACCGACAGGTCGAACGGCTATGAGGCGATCGCCGACCGCTTCGTCGCCGCCCGCTCCGCCATCGGCAGCGACGTCGTCCGCGACTGGGCCGCCACCCTGCCCGCCGGCGCGGCGATCGTCGACATCGGCTGTGGCAGCGGATGGCCGGTCGCGACGACCCTGACCGCCGCCGGGCATCGGGTCGCCGGCATCGACCCCTCCCCGACGCTGCTCGCGGCCTTTCGCCGCGCGCTGCCCCATGCCGATGCCGCGTGCGAGGCGGTCGAGGACAGCCGCTTCTTCGACCGCCGGTTCGACGCCGCGGTCGCGATCGGATTGCTGTTCCTGCTTCCCGAACCGGCGCAGGCGGCCCTGATCGCGCGGGTCGGACAGGTGCTGAAACCGGGTGGCCGCTTCCTGTTCGGGGCACCCCGCATCGCCTGTACGTGGCGCGACACGCTGACCGGTCGGACGTCGCGATCGCTGGGCGAAACCGCCTATCGCGGGCTGCTGGCTGATGCAGGACTGCATCTCTCTGCAAATTATCGTGATAATGGCGGTAACGACTATGGGATGGCAGTTGCCGGGCAGGGGGGCGACGCCTACGATAGGACGGTATCGTAACGAGGATCGTACCCGCCCGTGGAGCACCGCCGGCTAGAAGCGCACAGGCCGGACAGCGGCACGACGCACGAACGGGTGACCCCGTCCGGCCGTCCGCCGCAGGCCAGCGCGCTGCCGCCCGGCGATCTGGGGCAGATGCGACGAACGCTGGTGCGCCGCGAATTGATCGGTCGGCCGATCGATCCGCCGGCCGATCACACCATTCGGCGCCTCGCCACCTGTCGCTGCGGCACGGTCCGCGCCATCTGTACCGGCGACCCCTTGCGCGTGTCGGTGTGCCATTGCCACGATTGCCAGCGGCGCAGCGGCAGCGCCTTTGCGGTCGACGCCCGCTTTGCCAAGGATCGCGTATCGTTCGACGGCCCGACCCAGCGCTGGTCGGCACGCGGCGGCAGCGGGATGCGATCGACCTATCATTTCTGCGCGACCTGCGGATCGACGGTCGCCTACACCACCGACACCCGCCCGGGGCAGATCGCGATCCCGGTCGGCGCCTTTGCCGACCCCGCCTTTCCCCCGCCGACGGTATCGGGGTGGGAACAAATGCAGCAACCGTGGGTCGCGATCACCGGCGACGATATCGAGCATCGCGACTAGGCTAACGGCCTCGCGCTCCCTCAGCGCGTCGTTGGGTGTCCCGATTGGGATGGTATTTTGGGAAAAGCTGAAAGTACGTCAGACCGAATGGGTACGCGCGCGCCCTAAAACGGCCCTTAATGCGACCGAGGCAAGCCGCTCTGCATCATGCCCCGTAAGACCGCTTCCTACAGGACCGTAGGTAAGCCCGACGACGATCGCGACGATTTCGTCGGGCCGTAAAGTCTCATCACGATCCGGAAAAAACGCTGTGATCGCTTCACCTACCTCGACCCATCGAGCAGCTAAGAGTGCAGGCAAGTCGCCAGTCGCACGCCCACCAATGCGCGCCGCCTCAAGGATCAGCAACGCTACATCCTGCGATTTACTTCGCTCTGCCACCCACCCCGAAACCGCAGCAATAACCTGATCGCCGGTCGTGCACGCCGCGATCAACTTCAACAGGCGCGGCGTCGCTTCGTCTGCGAGCGCGGTAACGAGGCAAACCAGCACGTCATCCTTGGACGTGAAATGGGCGTAGAATGCTCCGCGCGTAAAGCCCGCTTCCCGCACGATCGCGTTGATGGTCGTGTGCGCGAAGCCTTCTTTCATGAAGAGAGCACTTGCAGCCGCCAGCAGGGCTGTCCGGGTGGCTACTGCGGTTTCAGTACGTGTCGGGCGGGTCATACGCAGGGGATAGCATTGCCAAAACTCAGATGCATGGTGTATTCGGATGCACAGTGTATCTGAAACGAGGTTGTGATTTGCCTGAGCGCTCTCCCCATCGGCGTCCTCTCTCGCCTCATTTGACTATCTGGCGTTGGGGGCCGTGGGCGATCGTCTCGATTGTCCATCGCATTACGGGTGTTGGGCTGGCGCTTGTTGGCGTGCCCGCGCTGATCTGGTTTCCAAGCGCAGTAGCTTCCGGTCCGGAGGCATATGCCCACTTCCTTTCCTTCTGGTCAGGCGGGATCGGACGGCTGCTGCTGATCGGACTGACATGGGCGGTGTTCCAACACATGTTGTCGGGCGTGCGCCATTTCTTCATGGATGTGGGTGCCGGTTACGAGCTTAAAACAGCACGTCGGTCGTCGGTGATGGTTTTCACCGGGTCGACCATCCTGACGGTCGGGTATTGGGCTTGGCTCCTGCTCCGCTAGTCGTCCCGAAAACGAAGGTCGATCGAGAACAAGGGCACCCCTGTGACGTCGAATCACGGCCACCGGGGCGGGCTTTCCCAAATCATGTTCCCGATTGCCTTTTCCCGAAATGGGGCCGGATCGACGGGGAAAGGGGACGCTCGAACCTGTCGGAAAACACCTGTTCACCGTCGTCCAGCGGCACCAGCAGGCAACCGGCCGTTTCCCTTGCGCAGCATGGACGACAATCCCTGTCGGATAGCCGGCAGGTGCGACAATGGTCCTGCACGGGTTTTCCGACAGGCTAGGCGTAGTTTCGTGCCCGTTCCATGTAACGTCCCCCGGATCGGGGAGAAACCAGCCTGTCGAACCGTCGACGTGTCGACAGGTCGACGATCAATGACCGTAGCGTTTGATCCCGCGCTGGCGCAGGCGGCGGCGCTGGCGGCGGCGATAGGCGACGATCGCCCAGGGGATTACGATCAGCGCGACGACACCGATGATCGCATAGGCGATGAGTTCGCGGGACAGGTCCATCACGGTTTCTTGCAATCTCAAACGGGCCCTGTCCATCGCAGCGATCGGCACGGGGCGGAAATTTCGGTTCGTACGGCGTGTCGATTATAGCGTGGTCGATCGACGTGTCGACAGGTAGAGCCGTCGACAGGCTATTCGCCGATCGGGCTCTCGCCATATTTGCGCAGCACGTCGTTGAACGCCTCGGCCATCAGCGCCTGCAGGCTGCGGTCCTGCCGCCGCGCCAGCATATGCATCGCCAGCGACATGTCAGGGGTGAAGAACCCGGCGATCTGCTTGCGGCCCTGCCGGCTCGCCGGCCCCTTGGCATCGGCCGCGACGGCCGCCGCGGGCGCGGGGGCCACCGGGGCAGGGGGCGGCGGGGTCGTGCGATCGCGCAGATTGGCGAAGGACGGTTTGCGGCTCATGGGGCAACTTTCCGGAAACGGGGGGCCGGCATGTCGAGTTGTCGACATGTCCACTTGTAGAGTTCGCGAACCTCCTCGGCGGCCTTGCCGGCGGGTTCGCTCTCCATGACGGTGCGCCCCTCGGCACTGGCATGGCGATAGGCGGCACGATCGGGCAGCAGCACCGGACAGGGCGGGGTGCCGAAGCTGTCGACCAGTTCGCCCGCCTCCTGATACACGCGCGGTGCATTGGGCGGGCCGGCGGTGAACACGACGAACGCCGGGCGGCGCAGCAGCTGCACCAGCTTGGCGGTGGTCTGGATCGCCGACAGGTCGAAGGCGCTGGGCCGGCACGGGATCAGCACGAGGTCCGCCGCCTCGACCGCGGCGCGCGCCGCGCTGTCGGCATGCGGCGGGGTGTCGATCACGATCACCTCGGCCCCCTGCGCGCTGGCGGCGGCGATCTTGGCGGCAAGGCGGGGCGGGGGGCTGTCGATCACCTCGGGCGGTGCCTCGCCGCGCCACGACGCCCATTGGCTGGCGGTCGCCTGCGGATCGGTATCGACGACCAGCGCGACGCGCCCGCTCGCCTGTGCGGCAGCGGCGAGGTGCAGCGCGAGCGTCGTCTTTCCCGCGCCGCCCTTCTGGCTGATGATGGCTATGGTCGGCATGTCGGAGTATCTACGTGTCGACATGCCGACAGGTCAAGGTGTATGGGTGTCGAAACAGACCATCTTAAGGTGCCGAGCACCCTATCTTCGCAGGCTGCTGCCATGGGAAACGTGGCGCGTATGCGAGGCTTCGAAGACGTCGGGGTTTGGTGGTCAGTGGACGTAAAGCGGAGTAGCATGCCGCTCCATGGGGAATACCAAACGAACGGAAGGCGGAACCATCTCGGTCGATGGCGAGGACTTCGCATGGCGACTGCATCGTGAACCGCAGTGGTGCACCGCCGATGGGTGGCGTGGAATGGTCCTTGCTATTCGTCATATCGACGGACAGCGCGAGGCACTGGTTGAGTGGCCAATGCCGAAGGTCGCGAGCAATAGCGTGCCATATCGTCAGCGACCCAAGATCGATGCTCCGCTGCTCAATCAAGCAGTGGCTGCTGCCCTTCAGGCTGGCTGGGAACCGCTTTCACGTGGCAAGCCCATAAGCTTGCTGGTGGATTAGGAGAGCGGACGCTCAGTCCCGTTGAGCCAACGCGCCTTCCAGCCAGTGAACACGCTGCTGGGCAAGCTTCGCCATCTTGGTAGAAACAGGAAGGCTGAGCCGGAGGCGAGCTCTCGAAAGCTCAGCCTCCAATTGCTCTCGACTGAGCAGCGTCAACTCGTCGTCACGATGAGGAACGCCTGATCGCTTGCCCGTCTGCGCAATCTGCCAGTCGACGGCAATGTCTGCAACTGAACGAAACGGGGCATTCCGACCGGCCATCAATCCGACATGTCGACACCTCTACAGTCCTCCTTTTCTACCCTCGCCAAGAAAACCCTGCCACCTCCACCAATTAGTAAGCGCATACGGATCGCGACGAACGCGACCAGCACCGCCACCCTCACCGCAACAAATTCGCCTTCGCCAATTCCACCACCTCATCCCCGCGCCCGCTCATGATCGCGCGCAGCGTATAGAGGCTGAACCCCTTGACCTGCTCCGCCTGGATCCTGGGCGGCATGGCGAGTTCGAGCGTCTCGGTCACCACATCGACCAGCGCCGGGCCGTCATGGGCGAAGGCGGCGCGCAAGGTTGCTTCCAGTTCTTCCGACCGCGTCACCCGCGCGCCGAAAAAGCCCATCTGCGCCGCGACCGCGCCGAAGTCCGGGTTCTTGAGGGCGACATTGGTGTCGACATAACCCGCCGCCTTCTGCTCCAATTCGACGAAGCCCAACGTCGAATTGTTAAACACGACGATCTTGATCGGCAGCCGCATCTGCACCGCGGTCAGCATGTCGCCCATCAGCATGGTGAGGCCACCATCGCCCGACAGCGACACGACCTGCCGCCCCGGATACGCCGCCTGCACGCCCAGCGCCTGCGGCATCGCGTTCGCCATCGACCCATGGTTGAACGATCCGATCAGCCGCCGCCGCCCGTTCATCGTCAGGTAGCGCGCCGCCCACACCGCTGGCGTGCCGACGTCCGCCGTGAACACCGCATCGTCGGTGGCGAGGCGGTCGACCACTTTCGCCACATATTGCGGATGCAGCGGCTTGTCGCCGTCGCGGGCGGTGGCGAGGTCGTCCAGCCCTTCGCGCGCCTTGGCATAATGCGCCCGCGCCTTGGTCAGGAACCGGTCCGACCGGTCGGGCGCGATCTGCGGGGTCAGCAGCGCCGCCGCCTCGCGCACGTCGCCGACGATGCCGATGTCGATCTGCGCCCGCCGCCCCAGCGCCGACGGATCGCGGTCGATCTGCGCGATCTTCGCCTTTTCGGGATAGAAGTTGCGATAGGGGAAATCGGTGCCGAGCATCAGCAGGGTGTCGCACTCCATCATCGCGTGATAGCCCGACGAAAAGCCGATCAGCCCGGTCATGCCGACGTCATAGGGATTGTCCCATTCGATCCATTCCTTGCCGCGATAGGCATGGACGATCGGGGCCTGCAGCGCCGCCGCCAGCGCCACGACCTCGTCATGCGCGTGCGCGACCCCGGCTCCGCAGAGCAGCGTCACCGCCTTCGACCCGTTGAGCAGGTCGGCAAGCCGCGCGATCTCGCCCGCCTGCGGCACGATGCGCGGGGGCAGGGGGGTGGCAAAGTCGGCGCGGGCATGGTCGGGCGCGGCCTTCAGCGCGACGTCGCCGGGGATCACCAGCACCGCCACGCCCTGTTGCCCGATCGCGGTGCGCAGCGCGCGGTGGAGCAGTTCGGGCAGCTGTTCAGGGGTCTGTACCATCTCGCAGAAATGGCTGCATTCGCGGAACAGTTCGGTCGGGTGCGTTTCCTGGAAATAGTTCAGGCCGATCTCGCTCGACGGGATATGCGCGGCGATGGCGAGCACGGGCACGCGGTTGCGCTGGCAATCGAACAGCCCGTTGATCAGGTGGAGATTGCCCGGCCCGCAACTGCCCGCACACACCGCCAGCTTGCCCGTCGCCGCCGCCTCGGCCCCGGCGGAAAAGGCCGCGACCTCCTCGTGCCGGACATGCATCCATTCGATCCTGCCCGATCGGCGCAGGCTGTCGTTGATCGCGTTCAGGCTGTCGCCCGTCACGCCCCAGATCCGCTCGACCCCTGCGGCGATCAGCGTGTCGGTGATGAGATCGGCGATCTTCATGGCAATTCCCTCGAATGTTCGAGGGCGGAACGAGGGACGGGCGGTTTGGCTTCGTCGGGGTGGTTGCGATGATGGCAAGCCGGGTTTCACGGAGGCGGCGGACGGGGCGCGGCGGCCCGCGCGACGCCGTCGTCACGCTATTGCACGGTCGTCCCGACGATCGCGGCCTCGGCCACCCGCCCGCGCCGACGCTCCAGCATCTGTCGTTCGGACACGGGATTGCCGAGCGCCACCCGATCCCCCGATCGCGGGCCGATCCTGTCCTCGACATAGCCGATGGCGACCATGCTGCCGAGCACGACCGCGGCAAACGCGCCCGCCGCCACATATCCGGTACGCTTTTTCACACGGCCCATCCCGATACAGAGGGAAAATACCCCCCGAAAACCGGCATCGACCGGTTTGGCTCCCCGCTATTTCCCGGAGGTCTGCCGCGATCGTACCGATCGCCGACCCCTTGCCATATTCCCGCACAGGCGGGGTCGGCCAAAGGATGTTCATAAACAGATGCTTGGGGTCCGTTCCGACGATGGTCGGAATAATAGCCTGACGTCGAAAATCTTCTCGATCGGGATGGTTTTTCAGGAGTGGCCGGTTCTGGGTGGGAAGCGGACGGTTTCGTTAGTGAAACCGGAGAGGGCTATCCTCATACTCTTGACGCTCCGCGATCCAGCAGTCGTCGAGTAGGTTGGCACGCATACGTGCATCGAACATCTCGAATGAGATCTCGTCGCGATAAACGATCCGCTCCGCACTAGACTGTTCAGCCAGCGACCAGAGCGCTTGGTGGAACGACCAGTTCGCGAGACCCGTCCACTCGTCTTCGGCAGTCCACTCGCCCCCGGGTTCGCAAGCTGCTTCAATCGCTCGATAGAGGTCATAAAGGTTGGGCTTCGAGGCGAATGAAGGGAAGCCGTTGGTAGGGAGCACGCGCACGGTAAGCGGCCAGCGCTCTCGAGCGAATTCGAACAATCTGATCTTCTCGACGGCCACTCTTCATTTGCAGCAGGAAGCTGTATGGCCGCAAGTCGGCGACAGCACTCGGCGGGTATCACCGGACAAATTGTGGGTATTGCCTGCCTCCGGAACGGCGGACATTCGAGCGTGTGGTGGACGGTACGTCCGCCTTTTCAGGGAGACGATCCTACGGGAGACCGATCCCCGATAATCAATCGACTGTTAAACATTCACGAAGCTCACACCACGCGGTGCTAGCGAGATCGCGTTCTTGCAAAGCAATGCGCTCGACCCGGGTTGGTGCATAGAAAAGAATGTCACCTTCCTTTACCCGTCCTTCGCTCGACCAATAGCGGTCACGTTTGATCGCAGCTTCACGAAGTTCTTTTTTGCAACGGTAACCTAGTTTTTCGACTTCCGCGTCGGAGAGCTTGTGTCCAGCTTGAGCGCTCTTCACGTGCGCGTTTAGGCAGGTAAGATAGCGGCCTACTGCCATGTAAGAGGTTTTCTCAGGTTCCAGCATATGGGCGGTCTCGAGCGGGTCGAACCTCCAGCACCCTGAAAGCGTAAGGCTAAGCGCGATCAGGCCGGCCATGTAACGGCAGTGGCGGGTGGTATCGACAGTCATACAGCCCTTTCTTACCCGACGTTCCAATCGGCAAGACTAGACGGGCGCCAAATGGTGCAACTGGTGGTAATTTGCCATTAGATCAGCAGGGACCATGCCAATAAACGTCGTGCCCCAACTCGTCCCAGCACTCCGGAAGCATCCCGAGGTCCCGCTTGTCCAGAGCAAAGCCGTACCCCCAACCGCCGTCAAAGTATGGCTTCGTGATGATGTCCACCGTTTTTAAGGTCACCGTCACACGCTGGGGCTCGAGGCGAGAAATAGTTGGCGGCCATTTGTCTCTGGTCAAGTTAGCATAATGCTCCGCCCCGTTAGCACGATAGGCCGCTATCAGCTTTCGCGATTCGGTTGCCACGGCTTCCAGCGTCGTGTCATCGTAAGCAGGATGCGGAAAAGCACTGTAGACGCCTGTCGCTGCTAAGATGGCGATTGGTACCCCGACGCTTAGACATCCTTTCATTCGGGCTTTTCCGTCCGTTAACAATCGCCAACCGTGGTCATAGTGAAGTGCTCGCAGTGATCGCTGATGTCTGCAAGTGGGCGAAAGCGGTCATTTTGGCTTTCCCGAAAACGAAGGTTCAGAAAAACAGCCGGGCGGTCCGTGCCGATCAGACGTCTGGTCCGATGCGCTTTCCCATAACCTGTTCCCGAATGGGTTTCCCGAAATTGCCCGATGGACATGGAGAACAGGGACGCTCCGGCGCGCGGCCGGCGCGACCGGTTCACGCCGTGCCGGTTTCCGCCGATCGATAATGCCCCGCCATCAGATCGGACAGGATGCGGCGGACATGCTGTACCTTGACCACCGACGCGGCGTTCGTCCGGGGATCGTCCATAAACCGGGTGCCGAGCAGATAGCCGTCGGGCACGCGCCGCAACGCACCGGCCAGTCGCGCCGCCGTCGCGTGACGCCAGATGGTCGGGTACGGAAATCCGTCGATCTCCGCGACCGCCTGCAGCGATGCCGGGCGACGGATATCGTCGGGCGGGATGGTATGGGCGAAACCGTACCGGTGGCCGAGTTCGGGGTAGTGCGTGATCGCGGCGGCGTTCAGCACGCTGATCGCGCCGACGACATACAGCCCCATCGGGGTGACGAGCGGCGCTTCGCTCAATTCATACACGCTGAGATAGACGTCGAGCGCCGCCGCCAGCAGCGCGTCGTCGCCCGGCACCACGCCCGCGCGCGGAAAGGTCAGGCCGCCATGGACGAACCCGTCCAGCATCTGCCGCAGCAGCGCCAGCACGTCGTCGCGCATCGCGATCATCGCCGGCAGGTCGGCAAAGCCGTCCGGCAGCCGGAGGCCGTCCCCGTCCGCCTGGCACAGCCCCTGTCCGGCAAGCGCGATGCTCGCCCGGCGGATGCTCTCGCGCGGGCGGCGAAGCGATGCCGCCAGCGACGAGATGCTGCACCGTCCCCCCGGCGTCGAGCGCACCGCATTGCGCAGGAGCAGCACCAGCAGCGCGCCGCTGTCGAAATGACGCCCGGCGGCGCGCATCGCCGCCGATCCGGCATGGAGCTGGAAATGGTTGATCAGCCGCGTCGCCTGACGAACCGGAACGGGCGCGCCGACGTCAGGCGAGAACATGGGGATGATTCATCGGCACGGCACAGGGTTCGATCGAAGCCTCCGGCACCGGCGTGACATGCCGGTGCCGTGATGGTCGGCGTAGCGATGCCGCCACGGACGGGAAAGCGGCCCGCCGCGTAGCGGTCGCCCGCAGGTGATGACGGCGGTACGACATGGTCGAAAGCCGCTCCATAGCGGGATGACATCGGACCTGCCCGTTCGTGCCGAGTAGGGACCGGACGTGTCGGAGACCCGTATCGAAGCACCCGCCCCGAACCGCCCGTCGATACGCTGTTTTGACAAGCACGACAGCGACGCAGGACAAGCGGACAGGTCTGGCGTCATCACCCCCTGATTACGGCGTTTCGACGGTGTAGGTGTAATATACGACGCCGCCGATTTCGGTAATATCGGACAGGCTGACCGACGACGCATAGGAATCCGTCATGGTGATCGTGCCGATGATCTCGCCCTTGCCCGACGTGATATCGAAGACGGCGGTCTTTCCACCGTCCTGATAGCGCAGGCTATCGACGTTGCCGTCCTCGTTCGCATCGGCCAGCGCGTGGGTCGTGACGATCTTGCTGCCGTAATTGAAATCGGTGACGATATCGTCGCCGATCCGCAGGCCGAGCGCGTTGTCGATGAACAGGGCACCGCCCTTGGTGGTCATCACATCGTCCTGTACGGTGCCTTCCACGCCGTTCGCATGCTCTTTCAGGAACTGGTGCAGGGCGCCGGCAGCGGCATAGGCATGCTGGCCGCCGAATTCGCCGAGATAGCGCAGTTCCCCGATCGAATCCTCGCCATCGGTGATGCGCAGCTGATCGTTGCCGGCCTTGCGCGCATTGACCCGGTCGATATCGAGCAGGCCGTTCTTGCCGAAGCCGATGAACCCGTCGCCGTTTCCGTCGAAGATCTTCTTGCCGGTGATCAGGGTGTCGGTCTTGCCGAAGCCGATGATATTGTCATCGCCGACATCGCCATTGGCGACGACGAACGCGGTGCGCCGGGCCGTGCTGTAATGGGTATCGATGACGTTGTTCGCTTCGATATTGACGATCTCGTCGACGTTCAGCAACGCATAGGTCGTTTGTAACATGGAATATTTCCCCCCTGAACCGGATGCCGGCGGATCGCCGTCCGGCGGTCAGGGGGCCGGCCTAACCGGCATTATATTCGGTGGCATCCTGCTACCTGCCCAAAATGAGAAGCGGGCGGGATCGTCCCATGGCGGGACGATGGCCGGGCCGCGCCCGGTTTCGTTCGATCTGCCGGCGATCGGGCCGCGGCCCCTTGCCTGTCCGCCCCATCGCCCGCTATGGGCACGGCATTCGCAAGGACCCGGTGCAATTCCGGGTGGCTATTCCGGCCGCCGATCCGCCGGACAACATCGCACATGACCTGAAATCCTGCGCCCGATCGGGTGCCATGTGGCTTGATGTGGATTTTCCATGACCTTCGATTTTACCTCCTATCGCCGCCAATGGTTCGGCGGAGCGGCACAGATCCGCCGCGACCTGCTGGCCGGCATCGTCGTCGCGCTGGCGCTGATCCCCGAAGCGATCGGCTTTTCGATCATCGCCGGGGTCGATCCGCGCATCGGCCTCTATGCCTCGGTCGCGATCGCGATCACCATCGCCTGTATCGGCGGACGGCCGGGCATGGTCTCGGCGGCGACCGCGGCGGTCGCGGTGCTGGTCGGCCCCCTGGTCCGCGACCACGGCGTCGAATATCTCTTCGCCGCAACCATCCTGATGGGCCTGATCCAGATCGCCGCCGGGCTGCTGCGGCTCGACCGGGTGATGCAGTTCGTGTCGCGATCGGTCATCACCGGCTTCGTCAACGCGCTCGCCATCCTGATCTTCCTGGCGCAGCTGCCGCAGCTGACGGGCGTGACGTGGCACAGCTATGCGCTGATCGCGGGCGGCCTCGCCATCATCTACCTGCTGCCGCGGGTGACGCGGGCGGTGCCGTCGCCGCTGGTGGCGATTTTGGTGCTCAGCGTCATCAGCATCGCGCTGAACCTGCCGGTCAACACCGTCGGCGACATGGGGAAACTTCCGCAAGGGCTGCCGAGCTTCGCATGGCCGCAGGTGCCGCTGACGCTCGACACGCTGCGGATCATCCTGCCCACTGCGCTGACGATGGCGGCGGTCGGCCTGCTGGAATCGCTGCTGACCGCGCAGATCGTCGATGACATGACCGATAGCGACAGCGACAAGCGGCAGGAATGCGCGGGTCAGGGCGGTGCCAACATCGTCGCCGCCCTGTTCGGCGGCATGGGCGGCTGCGCGATGATCGGGCAGTCGGTCATCAACGTGACCTCGGGCGGACGCGGCCGGCTGTCGACCTTTACCGCCGGGGCTTTCCTTTTGTTTTTATTGGCGGTTCTGGGGCCATGGGTCGGACGCGTGCCGATGCCGGCGCTGGTCGCGGTGATGATCATGGTGTCGATCGGCACGTTCAGCTGGAACTCGCTGCGTAACCTTCGTCACCATCCACCAACCTCGTCGATCGTGATGCTGGTGACGGTCGCCGTCGTCGTCGCGACGCGCGACCTGTCACTGGGCGTGCTGGCCGGGGTGCTGCTGTCGGGCGTGTTCTTTGCCGGGAAAGTCCAGCGGATGTTCGCGGTTGCGCGGGTCGCGGGCGATGGCGGCGTTACCTACCGGGTTACGGGGCAGATCTTCTTCGCCTCGGTCGACCGCTTCCGCCGCGCCTTTGCGATCGAGGGCGCGGTGCCGGTGACGATCGACGTCACCGCGGCGCATTTCTGGGACATTTCCGGGGTCGACGCGCTCGACAAGATCGTCGCCCGCCTGCGCCAGAACGGTGCCGAGGTGGCGGTGATCGGCTATAACCGCGCCAGCGCCGATCTGGTCGATCGCTTCGCGCTACATGACAAGACCGGCGTCGAGCTGGGCGTCGTGCCGCATTGAGCGGGACGGCGCAGGGAGACGCGATCTCCCTACGCCGTCCGTCGTCACATCGCCTGCTGCTCGCGGTTCAGGCTGCGCGTGGGCGGGGTCGCGACCGGGGCCGGGGCGGCGGCGGCACCCGCACGAACACCCGCCGGCACCTCGACGAACGGCAACTTCAGCGTCTCGCTGGTCATCCGCCGAATCTGGTTGGTGAAGGCCGGATCGTCGTTGAGCGTGCGGCCATAGGACGGGATCATCGCCTCGATCTTCGGCGTCCAGATGCTCGCCAGACGCTGCGGGAACGCCTTTTTCAGCACCTCCAGCATGATCGCGGGCGAGGTCGAGGCACCGGGCGACGCGCCGAGCAACGCGGCGATCGTCCCCTGCTTGTCGGTCACGATTTCGGTCCCGAACTGCAGCACCGGGCCCTTTTTCGGGTCGCGCTTGATGACCTGCACCCGCTGTCCGGCGGTGATCAGCTTCCAGTCGCCCTGTTTGGCGTTCGGGAAATATTTGATCAACTCGGCCTGGCGATCCTTGTCGGTCAGCATCGCCTGTTTGACCAGATACTGGACCAGTTCGGCATTTTCCGCGCCGACCGCCATCATCGGCCCGACATTGTCCTTGTACACGCTGTTGAACAGGTCGCGCCACGATCCGTTCTTCAGGAACTTCGTGCTTTGCAGCGCGAACGGCCCGAACAGGATCACCGACTTGCCGTCCAGTTTGCGCGCGTCAAGATGCGGCACCGACATCGGCGGCGATCCGGCCTCGGCCTTGCCATAGACCTTCACGTCGTGGCGCGCGGTCAGCGCCGGGTTTTCGAACGCGAGGAACTGGCCGCCTACGGGGAAGCCGCCATAGTCCTTCGCCTCGGGAATACCCGACATCTGCAACAGCTTGAGCGACGCGCCGCCCGCGCCGATGAACACGAAGCGCGCGCGCACGGTGCGGTCCTTGTTCGTGGTCAGGTCGCGTACCGTCACGTTCCAGATACCGTCGGCCCCGCGGGTGAGGCCGCGAACCTCATGGCGCAGTTTCAGGTCGAAATTGGGATTTTTGGTCAGCGCGGTGGCGAGCTGACGGGTGATGACGCCCCAGTTCACGTCGGTGCCGATCGGCATATAGGTCGCGGCGACCTTCTGGTTCGGATCGCGGCCTTCCATCACCAGCGGTGCCCAGGCGCGGATCTTCGCCGGGTCCCGGGTATATTCCATGCCGTAGAACAACGGGTTCTTGACCAGTGCCGCCTGCCGCTTGCGCAGATAGTCGATATTGGCGTCGCCCCACACGAAGCTCATATGCGGGGTCGGGTTGATAAAGCCGTTCGGGGCACCCAGACGCCCGGTCTTCACCTCATGCGCCCAGAATTGCCGCGCGACCTCGAACTGTTCGGCGATCACCACCGCCTTGCTCGTATCGATGCTGCCATCGGGGTTTTCGGGGGTATAGTTCAGCTCGGCAAAGCCCGAATGGCCGGTGCCGGCATTATTCCACCCGTTCGAGCTTTCCTCGGCGACATTGTCGAGCCGTTCGAACAGCGCGACCCGCCAATTCGGCTCGAGTTCCTGCAGATAGGTGGCGAGCGTCACGCTCATCACCCCGCCGCCGATCACCACCATGTCGAGTGGACGGTCATTGTCGGGCGCGGGGCCGGCGGGCGAGGCCATCGGTCGGAACAGGAAGGCGATCGCGGCGAGCAGTAGCACGACGACGATGCCGAGCGCGATCTTGGTCTTGCGCCAGCGGGACCGGCGTGGCGCCGGTGCGGAGGGTGCTTGCATGGAATGGATCCGTTGGAAGATGAGCGCGCGGGAACGCCGTGTTCGGTTCGAACCGCGCCGGAAAATCCTCTTGTAGAACGCGTTATACGATCGATCGATGTGGGGCAAATCTGCCATTCCCGGGCAATAGTATGTAACATTGGGCCACTCACGGTTCCGCCTGCTCTCGTCGGAGAGCATCGCGCCGGCGGGAGCCGGTGCGTTCCGCACGATCGGCGTGGGAGGTGTGTGTATGGTTGGATGTCTTGGTGTTCGACATAGCCGTCAGGCTCGATGCCGGCGGCCGGCGAGGCCGACGACATTTGTGGTCCGTTCAAATGATTCAGAGAGTGGTTGCGGATCGAAATGAGACTCGCAGGCGGCACGATCGATCGCCGCCCCCAGCGATGCCAATACCCGGCCGAGCGCACCGCCGACGCTGACCTCGGCCAGTTCGCGACAGCTGAGCGTCGCGCGCATCGCCGCAAGCTCGGCTGCCGTCTGCGCCTGGTGCGCCACGGTGTCGTCGGAAAGCGGCGCGGGATGGAAACGGCGTGGCAGGAACCGCAGCAACGCCCCCGGCAGCAGCGCCCGATAAATATTCGACGTCTGGCGATAGCGTGGCCCCGCGCCGACGTTGCGACAGAAGCGCCGCTGACGAACGAGGAACCCCGCCGCCTCCAGCGCCGCCAGCGCCCGCGCCACCGTCGCCCGGCCGAGCGCGGTTGCCTTCGCCAGATGGTCATAGGTCGGGAACACCCGCCCCCCATTCAGCCGCGCCAGCGTGCAGATCTCCTCGAACACGCGCACCGCGCCGGCGGTCAGGCGGCACAGCACCGTCTCGGCCGCGGTCAGCATCCGCCCCTCGCTGCGCGCCGCGCGCCGCCGCGCCCGCCCGGCATCGAGCGCGGCGCGTGCCATGCGCAGCAGCCGGTCGGTCTCGCCCTTGGCGGGCACTGCGAAGAAATGGTCCTCGACCGTGCCCGCCTCGACGCTGCCGCGCCGGACGGGTGCGCCGGTGCGGTGCACGCCGCCGCTGCGTGGCCGTTTGCCATGTGCCGGATCGGCCATGCGCGCGATCGCCTGCGCCAGGATAAGCGCCATCATCGTCCCCCTTGTCCGGGGCCGCGACAAACAAGCAAAAAAGGGACGTGGCGCGAAACGCGCGTCCTTGAACCGACAAGCGATCGGAGGTATTGGAGAAGGCCTGTAGAGCCGGTTCGACGTTTGGCGACGTCGCTCCAAAACCTGGGACGCCCGGCCTTCGTGCCGGGCTTTCCTTTATGTGGTCACGGCCAATTCCCTTGCTGCCGGCCCTGCTGCCGGTTTCAAGCGACCTTTGCAGATCAAATCCAACATCGGAAGCGTTCCCGGTTCGTGCTTTCGAGTAGGAAAGCGACAATTACGTTCGTTTCGGCGCAAATCACCGCCGACGATTCGTGCTTTCGAATAGGAATATGGCGGTACGTTCGTGCTTTCGGGTAGCAAATACCCCGTCGCATTCGTGCTTTCGAATAGGAATTACGCGGCCGGAGCGTCCACCGATTCGCTCGCATCCGAATCACCCGCCTCATCGCTGCCGAGCGCGCGTGGCCGGCGGGTCAGTACCACCTGCACCGGGGTCGAGCGCCGTCCGCGCCGGGGGGCCTCGCCTTCGGGGGCTTCCTGTTCGATCAGCTCGAGGTGATAGTCGGGGATGCTGTCGGATGCTGCTATCTGCTTCAAAGCATTGCGGAAATTAGCGAGGGGGTTCTGATAGCCGATTTGCAGGCGGAAGGTCGCGAGGTCGGTTTCCAACCGGTCCTCACCGCTCGAGCGCGCCACTTCGTAGATGCGCCGCTCGATCGGCCCCAGCTGGAAATAGGCGGCGGCATAGTCGAGCACGTGCCGGTCGAGCAGGATCGCGCGGAACAGCCAGTCGCACAGGCGTACCTTGACCGCCTTCAGCCGCCGCTCGCCGCCCCGCGTGCGCGAATAGTGCAGCTTGGCTTCGGACAGCCACGAGAAGAAGCCCTCCTCGCCTTCGCCGCCCGCCTCGATATTGGTCTTGATCTGCGTACCCTGCAGTCGTTCCAGCGCCTCCGACAGTCGACCGTACGACCGCGCCGAGTGATTGGCCCCGGTCACCGTGAACAGATCATGCGCTGTAAAGACGAAATCCTGCGTGACCGTCTCGCCAATCTCAATTTTCGCTAGCATCAGGCTGGCGATATACAGCACGATTTCCTTGTCATAGATAGTCGCAACGCCACTGGCCGACGGGCGTACTTCGATCGATATCGCATTTGCTTGATAGGTCAGCGGCTTCATCCACGCATTCTTGGCGAGCGCGAAGAACGGAAACGCCATCAGCGACCGTTCTCCCCGGATTTCGGCGGTCAGCGGGCTGTCGAGCCGGAACAGATCGCCCTGTGGGCGGGCCGGCGTGCGCGGGGCAGGGGGCTTGCGGGTCATGGGGCTATTCTACTCGAAAGCACGAAGATGCGATGGGAAGCGGGACCTGCCCGTACACGCACGCCGGACAGAGCGGCGACTATTCGTGCTTTCGAGTAGGAAATAGTCGGACGGAGCACCATTCCGCCCACCTTGGATCACCGGCGTGGACGCCCGGCGGTACGCGCCTGATCGTCGGCGACCGCAAAGGGCGAGGTCGCATTGGCCTGCGGGTCGTAATAGCGATCGATGCGGTTGCGGATGCGCGACTGGACCCGGTTCTGTATCCGGCCGTTGATCCGCCCCATCGGCTCGATCCCGGCTTCGGCGGCAACTTCCTCGCGCGTCTGACGCTGTCCGGTCTGGCCGGCCGCTGATCGGGTGGTTTCGCCTTGGCGGGTTTGGGGAAGCGGCTGTTGAAGCGGCCCGGCTTGGTCTAACGTATCGTCCTGATAGCGATCTTGCGCCATGGCAGGCGCAGCTGTGAGCAGCAACAGGCACAAAATAACAGGCATCTTGCTACTCATAGCGTAATCCATGCGCCGCTCAATCTTAACGCCTTTTCGCGTATAGTTGCACTTCGTCAATCCGTCCGCTCACGCCCGGTAAAGCATCCGATGGTCGTGCGACGAGCTGCAATTTCTGTACTGGGCAATTTGTAGGGACAACAAAATGGCCGTTGAAGCGGCCGTTGTTCTGTGATGAATTTGGTACAGTAACCCGCCCCAATTCGCGCCCTTCGGCACAAGCAAGCACCCAATAAAGTAGCGCACTACCGCCTTGCTCAATCCCGCTACTCCGCCCGGTCAAGGTATAACCACCGGGTTGCAAAATTTGCGTTTGCTGCAAAAGTGGCCCACTTAAACTCGTCGGCACTGAGAAATCAAAAAATCCGTCTTGACCACTCTGTTGAATGGTTCCGATGATCCCGCCATCGGTTGCCGGCATCCAATCGAAAGGAGTGGGCGCGCCAGGGATAACAGCAAATTTCGGATTGCGGCTTTCTTCACGTTTTACACCTGGTGTAAACGTTGCGTAGAAGCGCCAAGCATCGTCGAAATAGCCTTCGCGAATCAAGCGTTCCGTTAATATCGAAGATGCGTCGACTGGTAACGGCACCCGCTTTAAACGCAATAGATATAACAAATCAGCAGCTGCTCGTGAATCAGGTGCGTTACTTACCGTCGTCATAATAAACTGTTCGCCCCAAGGGGGACGTCCAGCCAGCGTACGCGCTAATGCCACTCGAATATTTTCATCGCCTATTGCGTTGACCAGCACTGGAAAGAATAGATCCGGCGCGATCCGCGAGGTACGCAACGCGATATCGTAATTGCGCAGCGCCCCCGGAATGTCGCCTCGCGCCACCGCATCTTCATTCGCCCACAGTCTGGTACGCAAGTCACGCCGCGACAGCTTCTCCGAATAGGCGAAGATACGTCGTGCCGCTGCAGTATCGTCACGCACCTGCGCGTTGATACCCAGCGTCGCGACCGCCGCCACCGCGGTCGGGTCCTGACGCAGCGCGCGCTGCGCCAGTTCGTCGGCTCGTCCACGATCGGCAGGCGTGGCATTGGGGGCCGACAATTGCTCCGACAGCAACGCGGTGATCCGTCCGTCCCATGGCGCCAGTGCGTGCGCCTGTGCCGGCGCGCTGCCGCGCATCGTATAGGCCAGGGAATGCGCGACCGATACCGTGCCCAATCCCGCCGCTGCGATCGCCAGCGTGCCGCGCACCCCCCATTCGGTCGCCGACCATCGGGGACGGGCAACGCGTCGCTTTGCCATCAGCCCTTAGCCTCCGCGGCTTTGTCACGGCCATAGCCATAGCCATATTCATAGCCATAGCCGTAATGCGCCTTGCGCGCCTCGAACTTGGTCAGCACACCGCCGAAAATATGGGCATTGGCTGAGGCAAGCCGAGCCAGCGCGGTCTTGACCAGGGTCGATCGGATACCATGCGATTCCACCGCATAGACCACACCCTCAACTCGGCTCGCGATCAGCGGCGCATCGGCCAGCCCCATCACCGGCGGGCTGTCGATCACGATGTGGTCGAAATGCTCGTGCAGCCGTTCGATCAGTAGCGACAACCGGTTGCCGGTCAGCAGTTCGGCAGCATTAGGCGGAATCGGCCCGGCCGACATCGCGGTGAAGCCCAGGTCGCTCATGTCGAAGGTCAGCGGCGCAATATCGTCCTGCCCGGCTAGGAAGTTGCTGAGGCCATGATCGTGGCTCACTCCGCCTAGATGATGGACGGAGGGCGAGCGCATGTCGCCATCGACCAGAATTACCCGCTTACCACTGCGCGACAGCATCGTCGCGAGCGCAAGGGCGGTTGTGGACTTGCCCTCGGCCGGGCGAGTCGAAGTGACCGACAGCGACCGCGGCACACCATGTTCGGTGGTGAAGGCAAGGTTGGTCTGAATCGCAAGATAGGCGTCGACCAGATCGGACTTGCGGTCGAGCAGCGCATCCTTGGGCGTGACGCCATCGACCTTCGGCACCGACCCCAGCAGCGGCAGGCCGAGACGCCGCTCAACCTCACTCGGATCGGCGATCGCCTCGTCCATCTGTTCGAGTGCAAGTGCCAGCCCAGCCCCGATGCCGAAACCGGCAAGTAGAGCAATGGCGAGGTTGACAAGCAAGCGCGGTGACGACGGCTTCTGCGGCACATCGGCCTGATCGACGACAGACACGTTGTTGACACCGACGCCCCCCGCTACGCCGATTTCCTTGAAGCGCTGCAACAGACCTTCGTACAGGGCGCGGTTGGTATCCACCTCCTGCTGGTAGATATTGTACTGAATAGAGCGGCGACGCAGATCGAGATAGCTGCCCTTGAGCTGCTCGACCCGTGCTTGTAGCGCCCGCTCGCGCTCGACCGCACCGCGATAATCGGTTTCAAGCGAACCCGACACGCGGCGCTCCTCGTTGGCAATACTGCGATCGAGCTGGTCGATCTGCGACTTGAGCGCCCGTGCGGCAGGATATTCCGGTTCGAACTGGATCAGCAGCTTCTGATATTCGGCGGCATATTCTGCACGGCGCTGGCGCAACGTGTTGATCGCCTGGTTGCGAAGCGCTTCCGATGACGCACCGGCACGACCACCCTCTCGGTACCGCGCCTCGGCGGCAATGCGTTCGGCCGTCGCTTGGCTCAGCACGGTGTTGAGCGAGGCAAGATCGTCGGCAACGATTGAACGTTCCGCTGTAGACCCATCAGCATTCGACTGCGCAGGTAGGTTAATGATGCGTTCCCGCGAGGCATAGCCGACCAGTTGGCGCTGACTTTCATCAAGTCGCTCCTTTTGCTGGGCCAGTTGTTGCTGAAGCAGGTTACGACCATAGGACGTCGCCTGTACCTTACGCTCCAAGTTCGTCTGAATGAAGGCCTCTGACCAAGCATTAGCAACCTTCGCCGAGAATTCGGCATCTGGGCTGGTAAAACGAATATCAACGAGACGAGACAATCGAGTCGGTTCGACACTAAGGTGACGACGGAGAATTTCGCCTGCTATACGCTGCCGATCGGCGCGTCCATTCGATGGATAGCGCCCGTTAACAATTTGAAACGGTGGGTCATCGCGCGATACGGCAAATAGCTCGTAGAATTTTTGATCATCGATCAGTCGCAACTGAGTTGCAACTCGCTCAGAAATAGAACGCGATTGCAACAATCCATATTGCGTCTGATAAAACTCCTGATCGGCCAGACTAGCTTCACGCTCGACACCCTGAATATTGGTAACTTGGCTAGATTCGCGCGATATTTCGATCGTAGCGACCGCAGTATATTGCGGGGTCATCAACAAGGTTACGATCAGCCCGAGCAACACACACGCAGCCATCGTGCCCAGAATGACATACCGCCATCGAAGCGCGATACGTAAATACTGGCGTACTATGGGTACGTCGCCCAAAATTGGTTTGGTCAACGGTGTAATTGCGTCCTGTTGCGGACGGGAAGCGGTCATGTTCATGTGGTACGAAACCTTATTGCAGGATCGCAATGAGCGGGCCTGCCAGCAGCGGAGACAGCGACACGAAATCGCGGAACAGTCTACGCTGTGGGGAATCACCGACGACAATTACGTCGTTGGCATATACTGGCGGATCGTCATACGCACCCTGACGAATGGCCGCGACATTGTAGAGGCCGGCCATCCGACGCTCGCCCACCGTGCGCAGGATCACCACGTCATTTTGACGAGCGAATTCAGACAATCCCTTGGCTGATGCAATTACACGCATTAGTGTCATCTGGTTCGTGACGGGGTATAGTCCCGGCTCGACGACCTGTCCGTCGATTGTAACGACCTGGCTGACCGAATTCTTGATGTTGATGGTTACGCTGGGGTCACGGACGTACTTTGCCCGCAGCGCCGCCTCGATTGTGGCGGCGAGCTCCTCTGCGGTTTTGCCGCGTGCATCGATCGTACCGGCCAGTGGCATAGCAATGCGACCACTCGCGTCCACTTGTATCTCGCGACTGAGATCCGGGACGTTGAAGACGTCGACCTGGACAGTATCGAGAGGGCCGATCAGGGCCGGACGGTCCGCCGCCGTCAGATCGCTTCGCCCTGGCGGAGGCAGGACCGAACTGCCCTCGACAACGGTCAATCGTTCGGTCGTTTTCAATGGCTCCTGCCGGACGCATCCAGCAAGGACGCCTGCCATAAAAAGGACGATATAAAACTTGCGCATGCGCTTGGGGAGTCCGGGATGCATATGGAATATGGTGGCCTATAGTTGCTGGGCACCGCCGGGTAAAGCTGAGCGCAATGCGGTTTCAGCCTTTGTCAGCCATATCGCGGCAACGGCGATAACCGCCATCATTAAGGGGGTGCGGGCCGGGTAATCGAACGCACTGGCAACGAAAACCAAAAGCAGAACAGCCGATCCCAGAGGCTGGAATAGTTTATTATCATGCGAGCGCCAAGCCCGTATGCTGGTGATGAGCCACCATCCCAGCGCAACGGCAAGCAGGATCAATCCAGGAAGCCCGGTGTCGAGAGCGATCTCCAGATAATCATTATGCGCGTGATTGAAATAGGTGACCTTCAATAGCGAAAATGGTTCGTGCATTCGAAACAACGGGTCAAAACCACCAGCTCCCGCCCCAACCGGGAAATACAAAGAAATCATGTGAAGCACGACCGGGAGCCCACGGGTCCGCATGTCGCTGGTAGTTTCGAGTGCGACGGCCCGATCAATGGAATTTGCGCGATCAGCCACTATGCTCAACAGCACAATGCCCATTACGACAGCTAGGGTACCGATCATCAGCGCCGGAAAAATCCAGCGAGGAGGACGGGAAAATACCCGCCGCAGCCCATTACGCACGAATACTGATCCTATTAACAGGGACATTGCACCGGTAACGATACCTGCACGCGATCCGCTCGCAAGGATCATAAGGACGAACAACAATATCAATCCCAGTGCGATTGGTCCGCGTCGGCGGACGCCGCCGTTTCCCCCGAAAGCCCAGACGGGCGCGATCATACAGCCAATTGAAAGAAACAGTGCGAAATGGTTTCGGTTAGCAAAGTTACCGCTAACCTGACCAGAAGTATCGTTCACAAAAATATTATTGTAAATCGCCCCTGAGAACTGTATGATACCAAGTATCATTGAACCCACAACTAAAAATAGGAGCAGATCCATTAACCATAGGTGCTCGTTTTCTTTAATATTTGAAATGAGCAACAATATGACAAATGGCACGCAGAGTGAAAAGAACGCGTTGACTGTAGCGCCGGGAACAATGGCCAGCGGTCGCCAAAGTTGCGGAACGCCCCCCAACCCTTGCGCGAAAGCAAAGTCGCCCCGACCGGGCAACGCCATCCATAGCGCTTGCGGAAGCGGTACCAACTGCACGAGCAGCAGCAACAGCGTAGCCAACAAGATCGCGCCGACCGGCCACGTCGCCTTCAGCGATGGCTTCAGCCCAATCAGGATCGCAACGACCAATGACGCAAAGGTCACCACGCGCACGACGACCTGCCCCAGCAAATCGGGCCGGGACCCTCCACCGGCGAGCCAGAGCACAAACATCAACGCGCTCAGAATAAGGAACGCCGGGCTCGCGGCGAACCGCGGCCTAGGCCGCGATCGTTGATTGAACACCAGGCTAAACACTCCTCACACGACCGACGATGGCCCTACTACGCAAACGCACCGGTTGGCAAAAGCTGTGCTCCAAGCGAATGTTGCATCGCACACGCTACTTTGATAGCGGGTGACCGAAGAGGAGCAAAACATGCTCCGGCTTCAGCGTAGATCAACAATGCCGCTTCGCATTTCGTCCCCCGCGGCACCTCTGGTGTCGACTACCCCTTCAAATCGAAAGGGAACATATCCACACCAGAAGAAAGCCGCATTGTTACGCCTTCGTTACATGATTCTCATTGGAATTATCGTAGCCATTTTATTGCCAATGGCGGTTCGGCAAATTACGACCGGCATTCCAATCGTACAAGCAACGCAATACAACACCGCGCTCGGCGGCATTGTCGCACTAATCCTTGGTGTACTTGGCTATCGCCGACTACACATTTTCCCAGGAATTGCCGCAGGCAGCTATATCTTTATATCGCTTACGACCACCTTCGCGGTCCTGGCGGTCAGTTTCTTCATGATGCGGATCGACTACAGCCGACTGCAATTCCTGAGCAGCTATCTGCTATCGTTGGCGCTGTACCTGTACATCCACCAAAAGATAGCACTGCACCGCCGATTGCGGGTCGGCGTGGTGCCGAGCGCGGCAACGCTGCAACTGCCGACGTTCGACAAGGTCGATTGGATTCTGCTGGATCCCGAGGATACGGCCGACAGCATCGTCGTCGATGCGATCGTCGTCGATCTGCGCGCCGACCATGACGATTTCTGGGACACGCAGATTACGCGTTACGTGCTGCGCGCGATCCCGGTCTATCATTTCAAGCAGGTGGTCGAGCAACTGTCGGGCCGGGTAGAGATCGAGCATCTGTCCGAGAACACGCTCGGCGCGCTCAATCCCAACGACGTCTATCTAAAGCTAAAGGGAGCGGCAGACATACTGGCCGCGACGACCCTCTTCCTGGTGCTGTTTCCAATAATGCTGATAACGGCACTGATGGTGAGGCTCGATTCACCGGGGCCCGCGATCTTTCGGCAGCAGAGGATGGGATACCGCGGTAAGCCGTTTACCATTTACAAGATGCGAACTATGCGCGTCGATGCACCGGTTTCAGCAGCCTCCGACCTGCAGCTGCTGAAAAACGCGATGACCCAGGTCGGCGATCCACGCATCACGCGACTGGGCCATTTTCTGCGCCGCAGTCGGCTCGACGAATTGCCGCAACTCGTCAACATCATTCGCGGCGAGATGAGCCTGATCGGTCCACGCCCCGAGGCGCTCCCTTTAAGTCGCTGGTACGAAAGGGAAATTCCTTTTTACCATTATCGCCACCTTATCAAACCAGGCGTTACTGGCTGGGCCCAGATCAACCAAGGCCATGTGACGGAAGTAGCCGACGTAAGCGAGAAGCTTCACCTAGACTTCTACTACGTCAAGAATCTATCGTTCTGGCTCGACGTGCTCATCTCGGTCCGAACGCTACGGACGATGGTGAGTGGGCACGGCGCGCGATGAGCAGCGGTGCGACGACCTTCAATCCCGTTGCACGGTGCCGGTTTTTCCCAAGCACCCGGGCGGCGTCGATCGTCGATGCACCGAGCAGGACACTTGAGTATAACTACCCGTCGGGCGTTGCGGGACTGGCAAGGCACCGATCGCGTCGGAAGCAGCAACAGTTCTTTGTAACGAAGCGGAGAGCCTAATTTAAGGACTGTTTGAAAATTCACGGGTGGACGATGCACGGGATGGAAGCGCTGCAGTTCGCTTCCCATTCATTTGCGTCATCATGGAAACCTGCGCTAGCAGTCCGCCGCTGTGACGGCGGCAAGCGCCCCTAGCTCATGAGGCCCTCTCCCGTACCATGCTAATGATCGTTCGCCGCACCCTCGATCTAGATCGCAACGTGCTGAAGGTGCTGATTTTCCGCCTCTGGACGATCCTCGCTGGAATCGTCACGGTCATCACTATCCCGCATTTTCTGAGCGGGGAGAGCCAGGGCTATTATTACACCTTTTTGAGCATCGTTGCGCTGCAGGCGCTCTTCGACCTTGGCCTGTCGCAAACCGTAGCGCAGATCTCGAGCCACGAATTTGCCTATGTCAATCTCGACCGGCTTACGGAAATCGGCTTCACCCCACATGTCGCCAAGCTTGCTTATGTAAAGGCGACTGTCACGCGCTGGTATCGATGGGTTGGCGGAGCATTCATCGGGATCGTTGTTTTGGTCGGCACAGGCTATTTTGTACTGTTCGGTGCAAAAATCGATGAGCAATGGCTGGGGCCATGGATCGCTCTGGTCGTCACCACCGGCATTAACCTCATCCTGAGCCCGCGATTAGCAATCGTCGAGGGCGCGGGCTGGACAGGGGCCGTAGCGGGGGTGCGACTGGTGCAAAGTATAGCGGGCTATGTGCTACTGGTGACCGCGCTCGCCGCCGGCGCCGGGCTATGGAGTGCGATGATGGTGCCGTTTGCGGCCAATCTGGTATCCTGGGCATGGCTGCGCGGGCGCGCTAATCCTTACCGAGCCATCCCCCCCTATCATCCGGCCGCCGGACATGATCATACGCCATGGCGCGCCGAAATTCTCGGCCTGCAATGGCGCGTCGCGATAGCTTGGCTGGGCGGCTATTTCGCCTCGCAGGTGATCGTGCCGGTGGCATTCGCCCTGCAGGGGCCGGAACCGGCCGGCCGGATCGGTCTGGGGCTGCAGGTCTTTGGAGCAGTGCAGGCGCTGGGAATGAGTTGGATCAGCGCGCGTGTGCCGCGTTTCGGTCAGTTCATCGCGCGCGGCGATCATAAGGCGCTCAGGGCACAGTTCGTGCGCGCTGCAGCGAGTGCAACTGGAGTGTCAGTGGCTATGGCACTTGCGGTAGTGGTGGTGCTCGCGGTTGCGCGCAGCGAAGGCATGTTTCTGGCTCAACGCATTCCATCCGTGCTGGCGACCGTACTCTTGGCGGGCAACGCGGTGCTGGGCACGATCATCTATGCAATGGCGGCGTACATGCGGGCTCATAAAGAGGAGCCGCTGGTACTTTCTTCGCTAGCTATCGGCAGCACGACACTGCTTGCCGCTATTGCTGGAGCGCGGCACGGCGGCGATGCGCTGGTGTTGGCCTATGCCTGTGTCACGCTATTTCTCAATTTGCCTTGGACGGTGGTGATATTCCGCCGCTATTACCGCCGGGACATTAGGGGTTTGTGATGAACAAAGAGACGTGGCTTGACGATGTTTACGGTGATTACGACAAATGGAAAGGCTGGTCTGGTGGCACTTCGGTGCAGGAACGCCGGCTAATTGCCATCGAACTAGCGCGCACGGGCGTCAACCCACCCGCACGGGTGCTAGAGATCGGTTTTGGCACCGGAGCTTTCCTGCTCCATCTCCAATCTCTTGGCTATGAATGCTGGGGAATTGAACGACGAGACGAACATGATACCGCACTCGAACGACAAGGTCTGACGATCCGTAGCGGTGACGTGTCTGATTTACCAACAGCGCATTTCGATTTGGTGTGCGCAATGGACGTCTTCGAGCATCTCGATAAGCCCGACATTATCGATATGCTGCGCAAGGTGCGCGCTGTACTCAAACCCGGTGGACGCCTGCTCGCGCGCTTTCCCAACGGCGCCAGCCCGTTCGGCGCGATGAACCAGTCGGCAGACCTCACGCATCTTACCCTGCTGTCCATCACATCCTTCTCACAAGCTTGTAGTGTCGCCGGGCTAGAGATGGTCGGCGGGTGGAATTCGGCGGTGAGCTGGCGCGGCGAGGGCTTGCTACGCTCAGCCATCAAGCCAGTCACTCTTGCCGGTCGACGGCTAGTCGAGATTGCACTGGGTGCGCTGTTCTATGGCGAGCGCCGCCCACTCGACATGAATGTGACGGTCTGCGCGCAACGCCGAGATGACCATGCAGGAAGCTTCGGCGATCGCGGTTGACGCACTTACGCTACGATATTTTGGCAAAGGCAAGACACCGCGACGCCGGTTGCCATGATCGCCGATTGCGTGCATGGCCGCGGAATGAAGCGTCGTTCGCGATCCCGTCCGGAATTGTGAACAGCAGGTAGATCGATGACGCAAATATCCGCCCATTCCTTGATCGTACTTGCCTGATGATGCCTGTTTCTCGCAAAGATCTGTCATCAACGGGACGGCCGCGTCGTGTCATCGCGGTTGATGCGCGGACGCTGGCGCAAACGGGCAAGGGAGTTCCGCGGTTCCTGGCCGAAACGTTGCGCGAACTGGCTGCGCACGACGACCTGAAAATGATCCTTTTCAGCAATCGCCCTCTGCATCCCGGGCATGTGCTGCCACCGATCGCGACCATTATCGACCACGCCTGGAGCCGTATGCCGGGATCGCTGTGGATGATGGCTCGGCTGAACACGCTGGCGCTGCGGGCAGGGGCGGACACGATCTGGGGCCCTGCGCATGTGCTGCCGCGGCAGCGCGCCGGCCTGCGCAGCGTCCTGACCGTTCACGACCTGGTTCATCGGATCATGCCGGAATCGATGGGAACATGGAATCGGCGAATCTCGAAATGGCTGGTCGAGCCGTCGATCCATCGCGCCGACCGGATCATCGCGGACAGCATCGCGACCCGCGACGACGTGCTGTCGCTGGTCCAACCACAGCGACGCGATATCGACGTCGTGTACCTAGGCGCGCGTACTTTGTCCGTGGACGAGATGGCGACCGCCCACGACGGGGCGGGGCAAGCTAGTGCCACGCCCGACGCACCCTATCTTTTCTCGCTAGGTTCGATCGAGCCACGCAAGAACATCGACGGCCTTATCCGCTGCTTCGAGCAGTTGCAGGTCCGATGCCCGATGCTGTCACTGCGGCTGACGGGTGCGCATAGTTGGGGCGCCTCGGCGACGCTGGCGGCAATCGGAAGCAACAACGCCTGTCATCTGCTGGGTTTTCTAAGCGATGCCGAACTCGCCACGCAGATGGCGGGCGCCCGGGCATTTATCATGCCCTCGCATTACGAAGGCTTCGGCCTGCCCGTCATTGAGGCGGTCGGGCTGGCACCGATCATCGCCGCGGACATCCCGGTCTTCCGGGAACTAGGACAGTTCATTGAAGGTATCCGTTTCGTGGACTTCACGAAGCCTGACGCCGCAGCGACAGACATCGCGGCCTTTCTGGCGACTGATCCAGCACCGGCACGGTTCGTGAACGGCGGAGCCGAGCTATTTCGATGGGAGACGACCGCGCGTCGCTATGCCGAAATCTTCCTGACCAATGGCGCGCAGGTGCGCTCGTGATCTTGGTGCGCAAGGTCGTGACCGCACACGTACTGGCGGTGGCGCTGACCGTCGCGCTGGTGATGATCTACGGCGTGGTTCCAGCCAATCCGGAATTGTTCGGCGTACCGCCGTGGCCGGCTTTCATGTTGCGGGAATATGTCTCCGGGGCTCTAATGCTTGGCGTCATCGTCGCCATCGTCGGCTATGGTACCCGCAACATCAGCTCAACGCGTAAACCGATCCCCGTCCATCCGATCATCGTGATCGCCGTGTTCGCGGGTGGGTGCGTCTGGCTAAGAGAGCATTCTTGGGTCGATGTCCGTGAAGGCTTCGAGGGCAGCATCTCTGCCGTGTTCCGGGTCTTGTGGTTCGTCATTGTCATCAATCTCCGACAGGACCGGATGAGCGTGACTAAGCGGATGATCTATGTGCTGGGCACTGCGATCCTGATGTTCTTCGATCAGTCCCGCACCTATTTTCTGATCGCAATGCTGGTGCTACTTGCCAATTTCAACTGGATCGCGATCGTCCCGGCACTAGTAGCGGGACTAATGGTAGCGGCAATCAGGTCCGACCAAAATTACGGCTTTCTCCACTCAATTACATTCGCAATTGGCGGCGAGGGGTATCTGGGCAGTCAAGGTGTCTTTCAGGTACTGTCGCTTCCCGAAGACGGGCTGAACTTCTCCATTCCCGCGATCCAGGCCCTGTTCGCACCAGCGACCGCCTTGGTGACGGTGATCGCCAAGCGGTTCGATTATCCCGCCGACCTGCTCGATTCCAGTACATATCTGGGAAATTACATCGAGGCGCTGACCAACCAGCCCTATCCACCAATGGGTGGTTTCTTCATCATGTCCGAATTTATCCGAGCCGGGTGGTTCGGGTTCGTGTGCATCGCATTATACATGACGATCGTGTTTGTTCTCACGAAGCGGCTATTCGACACTGCGGAGTTCCCGATCGGGTCCTTTATCGCACTACTGGCGATCAAGAACTCACCGATGACCTATTGGAACTTGGTTCTCGTGGTGGTCGTGTTTTCCTACCTGTTCCGTCAGGCTGGGCGTATCCTGCGATCGGTGCGGGCGGACAACGCGCCACTGCCATCACCGCTTCCCGGCGCAGCAAGAGGTGAGCAATGATCGTCAGTCTTGCCAACCTTAATGCCTCCAACGGTATGTTTTGGTATGCGATCGATAAGATCAGGACGGTGGGTACCACGTCCGTCACTGTTCTGGTCAACCCCCGGCTCGCACCACTGGTCCGCAAGGAATTGCCTGACGTCACCGTTGCGGAGACGGAGCGCGGTGCGGCGGTACGGCGGATCGTGACTGCTAAATTGTTGCGGCGGTCTCGTGAGAAGGTCGTGACCTTCACCTCGCATCCGTTGCCGTTCGTGCCTGACCAGACCATTGCTTTCTACGACGATTATCCGTTCGCCGGACGGACGGGCGCCCTGAAGCGCGCATTGTTCACGTTTGCGACGAGGACATCACGATGCCGGGTCGGGATCATCAACCGCTCGCTCGCGATGCCGTTTCTGGCGAAGTGCGGCATTCCGGCGGAGCGGATCTTCTTTGACAGCGCATTCCCAGCTGTCGACCTGCAACAAACCTCCGCGCGTACCGCCGAGCCGGGCATGCCGTTGCGGATCGGTCTGGTTGGCACAGATTCGCGCAAGAAGAACTATACCGAAATATTCGCCGCGACGATTGCGCTGGAGCGGACACGCGACGTACGGTTCCTGCTGTATGGGGCAGAAAACGACTATGTCCGCGAATTGAAAGCTGACTTCCCGGGGATCGACTTGACCGTCATGCCGTCCGACGATGTCGGGCCGGTAGCGTTCTTCAACGGGGTCGACTATCTGGTCAGCGCCGCACGCGCGGAGGGCTATGGCCGTCCCATGGGGCTGGCTGCGGCGTTGGGTGTGCCGATGTTCCTGCTGCGTTCACCGGTATTCCTCGAGTTCTTCGGGGAGCACGCCACCTTCTTCGACGATGCGGTCGCGTTGATACGTCATATCACCAATATGCGTCCGCCAGCAGTAACCACGGTGCCTCGCCTGACTCACGCCGTCCCTCAGAGGAGTCCGTTCTTTGCCTGATGGCATCATTCCCGAGGGCATGGTCGATGTCTGGTGCTCGGTCGTCGCGTACAAGACATCAGCCAGCGAGATCGAACGGCTCTCTGCCACGCTGGCGCAAGCACACGTGGCGGTGGTGCTTACGATCGTTGACAATGCCGGGACACTGCCCGACGCACTGCAGCTACCCGCCGGGCTAATGGTCGAGCGGCTGTCGCCAGGCCGCAATCTGGGCTATGGCCGTGCGCACAATTTGGCCATCGCGCGGTCGCGTGGCCGCTGCCGTTATCATCTCGTACTCAATTCCGACATCGAGTTCGACGCCTCCGTCATCGATGCACTGGTCGATTTCATGGACTCGCGCCCGACCGCCGGGCTAGTTATGCCAATGGTGCGTTATCCGGATGGTGAGTTGCAGCATCTGTGCCGGCTGTTGCCGAATCCGGTTACCCTGATCGGGCGGCGGTTTTTCGGTAGGACAAAATGGGCACAGCGGCTCAACGACCGTTACGAACTGCACGACTGGAGCTACGATGAAATCGCTAGTTTCCCTTTCTTGTCGGGTTGCTTCATGTTTATGCGCCGCGCTAATCTCGACAAGGTGGAAGGGTTCGATCCGCGCTTTTTTCTGTATGCCGAGGACTTGGACCTGTCACGCCGGCTTCACATGGTGTCGGAGACACTCTTCTACCCAAGCGTGTCGATTACGCACGAATATCGCAGCCTTAAGCGGCGTAGTTGGCGGCAATGGATCTATGCCCTGACCAGCCTGACGCAATATTTCGGAAAATGGGGCTGGGTGCTGGATGCAGAGCGCGACCGGATCAACCGGCAGACCGTCGCCAGCATCCATCACAAAAAATAAAAATTCGCTTTAATTCGAATTAGGAAATAATCGGTTATGACGAAGCGCGCACTTATCACCGGAATTACTGGGCAGGACGGAGCGTATTTGGCGCAGCACCTGCTGGGGCAAGGATATGAGGTGCACGGTGCGGTCCGCCGTTCATCCCATGGTGGCGTCGCGGACCATCGCCTGGTTTGGTTGGGCGTGCTCGAAGACGTAGTGCTGCACGATGCCAACCTGGTCGACATGGCCTCGCTGGCGCGGCTCATCGATCAGGTAAAACCGGACGAATTCTATAATCTGGCAGCACAGTCTTTCGTTGCGACGTCGTGGCAGCAGCCGATCCTGACCACGCAAGTGACTGCGCTTGGCGTCACGCATGCGCTGGAGGCGTTGCGGTTGATCAAGCCGGATACCCGTTTCTACCAAGCATCGTCATCCGAAATGTACGGCCTGATCCAACAGGATATGCAGAGCGAGAAGACACCCTTCTATCCGCGCTCGCCCTATGCGGTTGCCAAATTGTACGGCCACTGGATCACGGTCAATTACCGCGAGAGCTTCGGGATGCACGCCTCCTCGGGGATTCTGTTCAATCACGAGAGCCCGCTGCGTGGCCGGGAGTTCGTCACGCGCAAGGTCACCGATGGCGTAGCACGTATCAAGCTCGGCATGACGAACGAGCTGCGTCTCGGCAACATCGACGCCAAACGCGACTGGGGCCATGCGCGCGATTACGTCAAGGCGATGTGGCTGATGTTGCAGCAGGATCAGGCCGACGATTATGTCGTGGCCACTGGTCGCACGACGACGGTCCGGGATATGTGTCGGATCGCCTGCGAACATGCCGGCATCGACATGGATCAGCATATTGTCATCGACCCGGAACTCTTCCGCCCGGCCGAAGTCGACATTTTGCTCGGCGACGCTGGCAAGGCGCGCGAAAAGCTTGGCTGGGAAGCCGAAACTTCGCTCGAGGATATGATCTGCGAGATGGTCGACGCCGATATGCGCCGGCTCCAGGATCCGATCGCCTATATCCCGCGCTCGCCCGCACTCTGATAATGCAGCCATCGCTCCCCTATCGATCGATCTTGCTGACGGGTGCCGGTGGCTTCGTCGGTCAATATCTAGTTCCTGCCTTGCGCTCGAGAATGTCCGGAGATGCAACACTGCATTTCATCGCTCGCAAGGGGAGCGCAGCTGTAGATCTACTCGATCCGGTCGGCGTACACGACCTGATCGAACGGGTGCGTCCCGACCTTATCATCCATCTGGCGGCCCAGTCCTCGGTCGGCCAGTCCGCCGGCAAGGCGGCCGATACATGGCGCGTCAACGTTGGTGGCACCATCAACTTGGCGCAAGCAGTCGCTACCGTCAGCCCCGCATGTGTTTTCGCCTTTGCCAGTAGCAGCGAAGTCTACGGTGCAGCATTCAACCACGGCACCGTTACCGAGAATACTGTGCCGCTCCCAATGTCACCCTATGCCCGGTCGAAGCGGGCGGCAGAAGAGGCGTTGTCGGACATCCTTGGCGAAGACAACAGGTTGATCCTTTTCCGACCTGCGAACCATAGCGGGGCGGGACAAGACACACGTTTCGTGCTGCCGGCGTTCGCACAACAGATTGCCGACATCGAGGCAGGCACGATCCCCCCGGTAATCCGGGTCGGATCGTTGACCGCAGAACGGGACTTTCTCGACGTACAGGATGTCGTTGATGCCTATCTACGCGTTCTTGCCGCGCCCGTCACAGCAAGGCGGCAGGTGTTCAATATCGCATCGGGTAAGCCCGTTCCGATAGGCTGCCTGCTCGACATTCTGCTAACCTTGTCCTCACACCGGGTTGCGGTCGAGCAGGATCCCGCACGAATGCGCGAAAGCGAGGTTCCCAAGACTTTAATCGAGAGCAATGCGATCCGCGACCGAGTTGCATGGGCACCGCAGACCACGCTTGAACAGACCATTGCAGACGTCCTAACACATTGTCGTACACAGCAACATAAAAAATGACCGCGCCGAAAACCAATACCAATCACCACATCAACAAGTCACGTCTACATCGATCGGGCATACCTGGTAATATAGATACGATCGGGCGGGTACTCCAAAATAAATCGAGGGCGATATTTCCTTGAGTACCAAACGGATGGCACCCACGGATCAACATCCTGCAGTTTCACGCCGGTTTTTTCTGGGTACGAGCCTTTACTCGCTGACGATACCGGCGCTGTCCGGCACGGGATTATTTGGTGTTTCCGCATGTCATGCGGAGATACCCAAAGAACGTGCGTTGCCTTCAAGTGATACCCCGGACGATCATCGGATGCTACAATCCATGTTCGACAAGGGCGGTACGATCATCCTTGATCGCACCTATTCGATCACTGATACCCTGTATTTGTCTGGGAAAACGCATGTCCGTGGCACGAACAATGCCCGGATTGTCTGGATCGGCCCCGCCAACCGATCGATCATCAGGGATACCAGCACCCGCACCCCTTCGATACATAACCGCAACATCACCCTCGAGAATTTCGAAATTGACGGCGGTGATCTGGTTACGGGAGGGACGGATCAATTCGCCATCGAATTTTATCGCACCGGTAACGTCATCCTGCGACGGCTCGTCATCCACGGCGTCGGTGGATCTGGTGTCCGCTGGGGTAACAGCTATCTCGATACGACTGATATCCTAGTCGAGAATTGTACTATCTTCGGCTGCCGGGTTGGCGATGCCCTTCAGGGTAGCGGACGCCGGATCATGCTTCGCGATAATGTCATTGGTACATCGTCTTCTAAAAGTAATTTTGGCGATACCGGCATTGCATTGCTTATGGATTTTGATCGCACCACTAATCCAGAAATTCTGTATTCCAGTCAGGTGCAGATTGTCGGCAACCATATTCAGGGCAATTACCGCGATACCGGTTTTACCGGTGTAGGCGGCAAAGCCCAAACAGGCATCGCCTGTGGGCCGTTTTCTACCAATTTTCCGTCATCGATAAAGATCGAAAACAATCGCATAACAGGATGTTATGTTAATATATGGCTTTCTTCGATGAAGGATGTCACCATTTCGGAAAACTTTCTGGGTCGCCATTACTCGAACCTGACAGGTAATATTCGTTTGGATAACATATCCGACGCCGAAATACTCTATAACAAAATTTCCACGATCTATCCGAGTAACAATAGCGACACTTGCGCGATATTGATACAGTCGCGGCGTATTGTACATGGAAATTCTATATTTGACGGCGATGTCAAGAATATTACTATTGCTGAAAATATCATTTATGGATCTAATTCATCTGGAATACGAATTATTTTTGGCGAAAAAAATATATATCCACAAAATATTTCTCGTATAAGTGACATTAAAATAACTGGTAACAGTTTTTTTGGAATAAGTAATCCTGTATCATTAAACCCCGTTACTGGAGAAACTTCCAAAACTTTTATAGGATCTATTATTTCAAATAATATTTCTGATAAAAGAACTACTACTTTTATTAGTATTCTAGGTAAAAAATCGCAATATAGCGAAATTATAATCCAAAATAACCAAGTCCCAGATCACGCAATTTTAAAAAGCGGTACGGGTACGAATATAGAATAAGAGCCACTAGTTATAATTCGATCGCGGGTGAGCAGCATTGCCAGTAGGTACCGGCACCGGTAGTTGAGCCTGTATGTCGCCCCCCCCCTCCCCCGTCCAACTCATCCGCCCGAAACGCCATGGCGACGCCCGTGGCTGGTTCACCGAGGTCCATTCGGTACCCGCCTTCGCCACGCTCGGCATCGACTGCACCTTCGTGCAGGACAACCATTCCTATTCGGCCCCCGCCTTCACCCTGCGCGGCTTGCATTTTCAGACGCCGCCGCGCGGGCAGGACAAGCTGGTGCGCTGCATCCGCGGGCGGATCTTTGACGTCGCGGTCGATGTTCGCAAAGGCTCGCCGACCTGGGGCCAATGGGTCGGGGCCGAGCTCTCTGCCGAAAACGGCCACCAGCTGTTCATCCCCATCGGCTTCGCACACGGCTTCGTCACGCTCGAGCCCGATTGCGAGGTCACCTACAAATGCTCGGACACCTACGCGCCCGATCATGACGGCGGGATCGCGTGGGACAGTGTCGGCATCGACTGGCCGATCCCCGCCGGCGTCGTCCCCGAACTTTCGCCCAAGGACGGCCGGCAACCGACACTGGCCGACTTCGACAGCCCGTTCGCCTATGACGGCCGTCCGCTGACCCCGCTTTCCTGATAAGGACCGATCGCATGCGCATCTTCGTCACCGGCGGGGCCGGCTTCATCGGCTCGGCGCTGGTCCGCCATCTGATCGAGAACACGACCCACGACGTCCTGAACTTCGACAAGCTGACCTATGCCGGCACGCTGACCACGGTCGAGCGGGTCGCCGACAGCGATCGGTACCAGTTCGTCCAGGGCGATATCTGCGATGCGGAGGCGGTCCGTGCCGCGATCGCCGGCTTCCGGCCCGACGTAATCACCCATCTGGCCGCCGAGAGCCATGTCGACCGTTCGATCGATGGCCCCGGCGCGTTCGTGCAGACTAATGTCGTCGGCACGTATACGATGCTGGCCGAGGCGCGTGCCTGGTGGCTGGACCTTGACGAGGATGCGCGCAAGGCGTTCCGTTTCCACCATATCTCGACCGACGAAGTGTATGGCACGCTGGGCGATACCGGGCTGTTCACCGAAGACACGCCCTATGATCCGCGCTCGCCCTATTCGGCGTCGAAGGCGGGCAGCGACCATCTGGTCAGCGCATGGGGCCATACCTTCGGCCTGCCGGTGCTCATCACCAACTGCTCGAACAATTACGGGCCGTATCACTTCCCCGAAAAGCTGATCCCGCTGATGATCGCCAAGGCGCTCGATGGCGAAAAGCTCCCCATTTATGGCAAGGGCGATCAGGTCCGCGACTGGCTGTATGTCGAGGACCATGTCCGCGCGCTGCAGGCGGTGTTCGAACGCGGGCGACCGGGCCGGACCTATAATGTCGGCGGTCATAACGAACGGCAGAATATCGAGGTGGTGCAGACGCTCTGCGCGATCCTCGACGAACTGCGCCCGCGCGCCGATGGCCGTCCTTACGCCGAACAGATGACCGAGGTCGCCGACCGCCCCGGCCATGACAAGCGCTATGCGATCGATGCGTCGCGCATCGGTGCCGAACTGGGCTGGACGCCCGCCGAAACCTTCGAGACCGGCATCCGCAAGACGGTGGAATGGTATCTGGCGAACGAGGCGTGGTGGCGTCCGCTGGTCGCCGCCAAGGCCGCCGAGCGGCGCGGGGTCGCGTGATGCTGCGTCGACCTGTCGACATGTCGAGTGCGCGATGAGGCCGATCCTCGTCACCGGGGCCAACGGACAATTGGGCCGCGAACTGGTGCGCATCGCCTGCCCCGCCGGCTATGCGGTCGTCGCGCTCGACCGGGCCGCGCTCGACCTGACCGATCCGGCGGCGATCGCGGGCGTGGTCGCCGGACGCGACTGGGCGGCGGTCATCAACGGTGCGGCCTATACCGCCGTCGACAAGGCCGAGAGCGACGTGGTCGCCGCATGGCAGATCAACGCGCTGGCCCCTGCCGCCTTCGCGCAGGCCTGTGCGGCGGCCAGCATCCCGCTGGTGCAGGTGTCGACCGATTACGTCTTCGCCGGCGACAAGGACGGTGCGTGGGAAGTGACCGATCCGGTCGCGCCGCTCGGCGTCTATGGCGCGTCGAAGCTCGGCGGCGAACTGGCGGTGCGCACCAGCGGCGCGCGCCACGCGATCGTCCGCACCGCGTGGGTCGTGTCAGCACACGGCAGCAACTTCGTCAAGACCATGCTGCGCGTCGCCGCCACCCGGACCACGCTGTCGGTGGTCGACGATCAGATCGGGTCGCCGACCAGCGCCGCCGATCTGGCGAGCACGCTGCTGGTGATCGCCGTCCGTCTGGCCGAGGACGCCGACGCGCCCACCGGCACCTTTCATTTCAGCAATGTCGGCGCGGTCAGCTGGGCCGGTTTCGCGCGCGAGATTTTTGCGCAATCGGCGCTGCGCGGCGGGGCCTCCGCCGAGGTCGCGCCGATCCCGAGCAGCGACTATCCGACCCCGGCAAAACGCCCGGCCAACTCGCTGCTCAGCCACACCGCCATCCACGCCGCCTATGGCATCGCCCCGCGTCCGTGGCAGGCGGCGCTTGAGCCTATTCTCGACGAACTGATCGGACATACAGCATGAAGGGCATTATCCTCGCCGGCGGCTCGGGCACGCGGCTTCACCCGGCGACGCTGGCGGTGAACAAGCAGCTGCTGCCCGTCTATGACAAGCCGATGATCTATTACCCGCTGAGCGTGCTGATGCTCGCGGGCATCCGCGACATCCTGATCATCTCCAGCCCCGAATTCCTCGACAATTACCGCCGCTTGTTCGGCGACGGATCGGCGTTCGGCCTGACCATGACCTATGCCGAACAGCCCAGCCCCGACGGCCTTGCACAGGCGTTCACCATCGGTGCGGACTTCATCGGCGACGACAACGTCGCGCTGGTGCTGGGCGACAACATCTTCTTCGGCGCGCACCTGACCGACCTGCTCGCCAGCGCCGTCGCCCGGCCGACCGGCGCGACCGTGTTCAGCTACCGCGTCGAGGACCCCGAACGCTACGGCGTGGTCGAATTCGGCGAAGGCGGCCGCGCGATCAGCCTCGAGGAGAAGCCGGCGGTGCCGAAGTCGAACCACGCGGTCACCGGCCTGTATTTCTACGACAACCGCGTCGTCGACTATGCCCGCAACCTGAAGCCCTCGGCCCGGGGCGAACTGGAGATCACCGATCTCAACCGGCTCTATATGGAGGCCGGTGACCTGTATGTCGAACAGATGGGGCGGGGCTATGCCTGGCTCGACACCGGTACGCACGACAGCCTGCTGGAGGCGGGCGAGTTCGTGCGGACGTTGCAGAAGCGGCAGGGCGTACAGGTCGCGTGTCTCGAGGAAATCGCGTTCGAGATGGGTTTTATCACCGCCGATCAGGCACGCGCGGCAGGGGAGCGGTTCAAGAAGACCGCTTATGGCCAGGCGATCCTGAACGCGGTCGAGGGGCGCTAGTCCCACTCCCGCCGGCCACCGGATCGGGGCCGGCGGTGACAAAGGTGGGCAGACCGACTAGGGACGACGCTCCCTATCTTCCCGGAAAATCGTTCGTGCCGCCACTCGCCATCATCACCATGGTCTATAACGAGGCGGAGAAGCTGCCGATTTGGCTGCGGCATTATGCGCGGCAGGTCGGGCTGGCGCATTGCTACGTCATCGATCACGGGTCGGACGACGGCTCTACCGAAGCGCTCGGCGGCGCGAGCCGGATCATACTGCCGCGGTCACCGCAGGACAATGACCAGCGTCTGGCACTGGTGGCCGACCTAACCCGCGGCCTGCTGCGCTATTACCGCCGCGTCGCCTATGTCGATGCCGACGAACTGCTGCTCGCCGATCCGGCGGGCTACCGCGACCTCAACGACTATGCCGAACGGATGACGGCCGACGCGGTCACCTCGATCGGGCTGGAGATCGTGCATGGCACGGGCGAGCCGCCGTTGGAATCCACGCGCGGGGTCGGCGGACAGCGCGGCAGCGCGATCTTTTCCTCGTCGATGTGCAAGACCAACATGGTCGGGCGCGGGGTCAACTGGGCACCAGGCTGGCATGCGCACGACGCCGCCCCGCGCTTCGACGATCTGTACCTGTTCCATCTGCGCCATGCCGATCTCGATCAGGCGCTGAGGCGGCTCGCCATCACCCGGGCGATGCCATGGGCCAGCGAAGCCGCAGGCCGGCACCAGCGCAACGACGACGACTGGATGCGCGGCGTCGTCAGCCATTTCGGCGGGCTGCCGTTCGATGTTGAAACAGGAGTAACGCAGCCCGACGGGCCGGTCGCGCAAGCGTTGCAGGAATTCGTGGCGGACGCCACGCCCGGGGCGACCCCGGCGCATCCATGGTCGGTGCCGCTGGCGCGCTATGGCCGGCCGCGCGTTGCGATCGAACCGCGCTTTCGCAAGGCGTTGGACGTATAATCCGCAATATCTTTAAGCAATTTTTACCATCGTCATTTACCGCTTGCGCCATCGCATCGCTGCCGGAGGGGCAAGACAAACGTGGCACGTAGCAAGCCGTCGAGGCTCGGCACGATCCGGCCGGACCATAAGCCGCCGGCCTCAATTGTGCCGGCCTCTCTACCCGCAACCGTGCGCTGCGCCGGGCGGGTGGAATCGATCGAGACGGGCGAGGGCTTCATCGTCGTCACCGGATGGGCGACCGATGCCGCGGGGCAGCCGGTCGATACCGGCCTGACGATCGAGATCGATGCCGAACGTCACCCTATCGCGGGCCTGTTCCCGCGCAGCGACCTGAAAGCCGAAGGCGTGTCGGCCGAGGCCTGTGCCTTCTGTGTCGATGTCGCGCATGTTGGCACGCTGCCACGCGTGCGGTTGCTGGCGGGCGAACAGGAATTATGGTCGAGCACCCGCCATGCCGTCGGCATCCACACCTTCCGCCCGGTGGCATCGTTCGATCAGGTCAGCCGTGAAGTGGTTTCGGGCTGGGTATATGATCCGGCGCTGTGGCATGGCAGCCGCGCCGCACAGACGCTGAAGCTGCGCGTCGGCGATCGGCTGTTGCCGGTCACCGTCGACGGGTGCCGTACCGACCTGCCCTTCTCCGCCGCGCGCGAGGGCAGCTTCCTTGGCTTTCGCGTGCCACTGCATGCCGCAGCGACGGCCGATTACCGCACCGGCAGCGACGTACTGGTAACCCTGATCGCACAGGGCCATGACCTTGTCGAGGCGATGCTGCAGGTGACTGCGCCGCCCGCCCCGCCGGCCCCGGCAAGGCCCGTCGGCGTGCCGGACGGCTATATCGACTTTCATGGCTGGTCCGCCGGATTGAACGGTTGGCTGTTCGGTGGCTGGATTCGCAACGATGCGTCGGGGGGCACGTCGCTGACGCGGGCGCAACTCGACCGTGACGGTGCTGCGGACGACGCGGTGCTGCTACTTACTTATCCGCGGGCCGACGTGGCGGCAATCGGTCAGGGCATCCTCGCCTTCGTGCCCGGCGGCGCAGGGGAAGCCAGCGACATCGTCCATTTGCGGAGCGACGACGGACAGCGACTGGCGCTCAAGGTATCCGACACCGCGCAACGACTAAACGACCTCGAAGCGGTACGCACGGTGCGTGCGATCGTGCGCGACCTGCCGCACGCCGCCGACAGCGCGTTGGTCGAGGCAGTATCGCGCCCGGTGTACGAGGGCGTCGACACGCTGGCCCCGTTGAACCGCCCGATCTTTCTCGAAGTCGACGAGATCGTCCGTGGTGGTACCGACGGGGTGGTGCTGATCGGTTGGCGAGTCGACCCGACGCAATCGATCGCGACGATCCGCGTCCGTTCGGGCGTGCTTGCTTCCCAGCCCCTTGGCGAGCGCTGGCTGACGGTCGATCGTCCCGACATTCGCGACACGCTGGGCCGCCGGTTCGACCTCGACCATGCCGGTTTCGGTTTCCAAGCCTATGCGGCGATCCCCGGATACGATCCGGCGCAACTCTATCTCGAAATTACGCTGAGCGATGGTGCGGTGGCGTTCAAGCCGCTGCCGGTCGCGGCGCGGGCCGGTCGCGGCGGCATCGTCCGGCTGCTGTCGGGCATGACGGTGACCGCCGACAATGTCCGCCATATGTGCGGCAAGGTCCTCGGCCCGCCCGTCGTCGGCATGAATCGCGAGCGCATCGCCGCCAGCGGTACGCCCGTGGTGATGGCGCTCGGCACCCTGTCGCCACGACCGCGCTGTTCGGTGGTCGTGCCGCTCTATGGCCGGCTCGATTTCATGATGTACCAGATGGCGTTGCTGTCCGAGGCGGGGCTGGGGGAGGACGAGTTGGTCTATGTCCTCGACCAGCCCGAGCGGAAGACCGAATTCCTGAACCTCGCCCGCTCCTGCCACCGCCGCTTCGCCCTGCCCGCGCGTCTGGTGCTCCCGCCGGAAAATCTGGGGTTCGCGGGGGCCAGCAATGCCGGCATGACCGCCGGCGTCAGCGACTATGTCTGCTTCCTCAATTCGGACGTGGTGCCGATCACCGGCGACTGGCTCGACCGGTTGGTGGCGGCGATGGAGGCCGATCCGGGCATCGGCATTCTCGGCGCGCAATTGCTGTTCGAGGACGGCACGCTGCAACATGGCGGCATGGCGGTGCAGCGACTGGCGAGCTTTGGCAACATGCCCTTCCCCTGTCATCCCGGCAAAGGCCGGCTGCCGGCCACCGGCGACACCGTGCGCGACGTGCCGCTGGTGACCGGCGCGCTGATGCTGATGCGGCGGACGCTGGCAGAGGAACTGGGCGGGTTCGACACCGATTATGTGGTCGGCGACTTCGAGGATGCTGATCTATGCATGCAGGTGCGCGCACGCGGCCTGCGCTGCGCGGTGCATGACGGGGTCCGTCTCTATCACCTCGAACGGCAGAGCCAGGGCAGCGCCGCGCAGGCATGGCGGCAGAATCTGACGCTGGTCAACGCCTGCACCTTCGCCGAACGCTGGGATGGCGTGCTGGCCGATATTCCGGTCGAAGACGAACTGATGGTGCTGGCATGAGCCGTTCCGCAAGATCCGCCGCCGTGGCGGTCGCAACCCCGCCGGCCGCAGCCGCGGCGGAAACGCGCGTGCTGGTGATGTCGCACATGGACCCGCGCGTGTCGAAGGGCGGGGCGGAGATCGCCGCATTCCAGCTGCACGAGGAACTGTGCCGCCGTCCGGGCCATCGATCCTTCTTTCTGTCGTGCGCGCCGGGCAAGATCGAGCGGCGCGACGGCGTGGTGTTCGGCCAGCCCTTCGGTGCCGACAATTTCGTCTACACGATGCGCGGGTTCGACCATTTCCTCCATTCGAACCCGGATGGCGAAACGGTGGCCGAACTTACCGCGCTACTGCATGAAATCCGGCCCGACGTGGTGCATATGCACCATTACACCAATTTCGGGCTGGAGATGCTGCTGACCGTCCGCCGGGCGCTGCCCGAGGCCCGGATCGTCGTGACGCTCCACGAATATCTCGCCATCTGCAACCATTTCGGCCAGATGGTGAAACGCGGCAGCTTCGCGCTGTGTCAGAAATCCGGCCCGCGCGAATGCCATGGCTGTTTCCCGGAGATCAGCCCGCAGGACTTTTTCCTGCGCGAGTTGTTCATCAAGCGCTTCTTCCGCCTGGTCGACCGGTTCGTGGCACCCAGCGCCTTTCTGGCCGAGCGCTACATCGCCTGGGGCATTCCGCGCGAGCGGATCAGCGTCATCGAAAACGGCATTCCCGATCCCGGGCGGCGCGGGCAACTTCCATATCCGACGCTCGATCGCGGTATCACTTTCGGTTTCTTCGGGCAGATTTCACGGCTGAAGGGGTTCAACGTCCTGCTCGACGCCGCCGCCCAGCTCGACGACGACGACGACGCCGATATCCGGATCGAGGTGCATGGCGATTATTCGTCGCAGCCCGAGGATTTCCAGCGCGAGGTGCGCGAGCGCCTGCTCACCGCGCCGCGCAACCTGCGCTATATGGGGCCGTACGACAATGGCCGCGTCGACACGCTGATGCAGTCGGTCCATGCGGTGGTGGTGCCGTCGATCTGGTGGGAAAATTCCCCGCTGGTGATCCAGGAAGCGCTGGCCAATCGCCGGCCCGTCCTGTGTTCCGACATCGGCGGCATGGCCGAAAAGGTCCGCGACGGGGTGGACGGTTTTCACTTCCAGAGCGGCAGCGGCGCCAGCCTTGCCGCCCTGCTGCGCCGGTTGGCGGCGGACCGGGGGTTGCTGGCGGAGATACAAGGAACGATGGCTATACCACCGACAGTATGCGAAACTGCGGATCGGATGATTGACATTTATTCCGGGTAACGGTCGACAAGCATACAATCAGCTCAGGCGCAGATTATACATTATTGTAATTTACGCAATAAAAATAAATACTTATGATCGATCTCATATAGCCGCGCAGATGCTACGACTGATTGGACATGAGGTGACATGCAACTCGACACGAATGCACTGAAATCGGTCGGTATCGATCTGGCCTTTCCCCGGTCGTTCGATATCTGGGGAGATGCCGCAATTGAATCTCCGGTATTTTGCGCCTCGAACCTGCGGTTCGACACGTTCCTGCGGATCGGCGCCTTCAGCAACCTGAACGCTTCCACCGAGATCGGCCACACCTCGATCGGCCGTTACACAAGCATCGCACAGAATTGCTTCATCGGTGCGGATCGGCATCCCACCGACTGGATATCGACATCGCGTGTTTTCTATGTCCCCGATTTTCGCGGCTTTTCCACCTTCGTCGGCGGCCGTGATCCCAGCACGCCGTTTTCGGCGACAGGAACGCCGACCAGGATCGGCAACGACGTGCTGATCGCCAACAGTTGCATCATTAATCGCGGCATCACGATCGGCGACGGTGCGATCGTCGCACCGGGCAGCGTCGTGACCAAGGACGTCCCCACCTATGCCATTGCCGGCGGCAATCCGGCACGGGTGTTGCGATACCGGTTCCCGGATGCGATCATCGCAAAACTGCTCGACCTGCAATGGTGGAACTACTCGATCTTCCACCTCGAAAGCATCGATTACACGGACATCGGGAAGGTGATCGATCGCTTCGAGGAAGTTCGGGATGAATTGACCGTGTTCGAACCCGGCTTTCACCTGACCCGGGAAAATTATTCCAGCTTCCTGCAATAGCGGCGCTCGCCGCCGCCACGCGCGGCGACGTTCGTTCGATCAGATTGTGTGCCTCTTCACCCGGTCGATATAGGCCTCAACCTTCTGCTGGAAGAAAACGTCGCCTAGTGCGACGAACTTTTCGTAATCCGATCGCCAGTGGCTGCCCATGCCTTCCATTCCGGTTGCAGCTTTGAGCGCGTTGTAACCGTTGACCGTCTTGCGTTTTGCCTGTTCGACGCTGCGGACGGCATAATGGATCATGGCGAAACCATGTTCGGCGGCGATGACCATATCCGCTTCCCGGTCGGCACAATCGCGGATGAAATGGGCACCCATTTCGACCATCGCAACGCCGTCGATGCGAAATGCACATTTGCGGACCAGTCCCGGCCCGAAACGGCTTCGGCATGGAAAACTGCGATGCAAATCCTGTTCGGGTTCGAACCGCTGCAGGGCAGTCACGGAGGCGGCATGGCTCCACGCGAACACGATCATCTTCGCATCCTGGCGGTCGGCATGATCGACGATCTGTCGCAGCGAGGCTTCGCTGTCGAACGCCTGCAATTCCTCGTCGGCATCTATTGGAAACGCCCAGCGGATCGGACTCCCGATCCCCGCGAATACCCGAGCAGCATAATCCACCAGCGCCATCGTCTTCACGTCCTGATAATAGCCGACGACCGGATCGCTGACGATGAAGGTGATCGCCGATGGATGATCGGCAGCGAAGCGGCGTATCTCGTCGGCCGTATTGTCCGTGCTGCCATTGTCGGCGATCATGAACTTTCGGAAGCCCTGCCGGTGCGATGCCGCCAGACAGGCGTAAATCACGTCGCCTTCGTCCTTGGCCATCGTCACGTGCACGCATCCGGGCAATTCCGGAGCCTCCGCTGCCGGCGGTGCGAGCCGGACCTCGTAACCGGACAGAGGCTGAACCGCCAGCAAGGTGCGGGCGGACGCGAGTTCCTTCAATATCGCCTGATATTCAGCTGCCAGCACCCGCCCATGACAATGCCGTTCGCCCCGCCGCAGGATGTCCACTTCCGCAGCAAAATCACCATGTCGGCGATGAATTTGGGCAATGTGATAGTAAGACCACATATTTGCTGGCGCGACGGCAGCGGCACGTTCGAACCAGCCAAGTGCCGATGCCTTATCATGAAGGCGCAGATACATCTTGCCGAGTTCCAATGGCGCTCGAACATCGGACGGCGATCTGGTCTGCGTTTCATGCAGCAAGGAAAGCGCGGCTTCTGTATCCCCTTGCGCAAACAGCGTTTCGGCGTGGAGATTGCGCGCGACAATATTCCCATCTAAATCAGTTGCATGGCTTTCGTACAGACGATAGGCAGTGTCGTAGTCCGCTTTGGCAACCGCTGCCTGCAGTGCTGGAACCACATCGCTCATATTCGAAACTTGCCCTAAGAAAGTTGAAAATCCGATACGCCCAATCGAAACTTGCATGCTAGCCAAATAAAGTTCGTAAGCGGGCATCGCTTACCCGGCCGTCAAATCCCGCCGCCGCCCGTTCGGCATACAGCGCGCGGTCCTCCGGCGACACGGCAGCGGCTTCCTTGTCCCAGTCGACCTCGACCAGCATCGCCTGCGAATCTTGGCGCAGCGCGCCGGCCGCCATCGCCAGCACGGTCAGTTCGGTATCGGCATAATGGCTGCGATAGCCGGGGTTAAACAGGTCACCGGCATAGTTGCCGCGTGCCCAAACGGTACGGACCATGCCGAACGCTGCCAGTGCCCCTGCCCATTTGCCGTCGTGAAACGCCAGCAGCCCACCCTGTCCGGCGTCCAGCGCGCACACCCCATGCGCCAGCCATCCGCGCCCGGCGAACGCATCCTGCGCGACATAGGCGACGTACGGCGCATCCGTGCGGCGAAAGGCCGCGTTGGCGACCGCGATGAAGCCGCGCCGCCGATCGTCGGCGATGCAGACGACGCTGACCGGCGTACCCGCACGGCGGGCCAGCTGCACCGCCGACCGCTTCGCCGCCGCCACGTCGATATACGGCATCACCACCAGCGGCCGGTCGTCTCGACCGATCCGCGCCGGCAACGCCTCGGCACTGGCGAACACGACCTCGGCCGCAGGAACGGGCATGTCAGGCAAAACGGATCTCGCCCGGCGTCACCTGCCGCAGATAGCGTTGTGCCCATTGCCGGCCGTGCTGCTGCTGGAGATAGAGGCTGCGATAATTGACCCAGCATGCCGCCAGCCAGGACGACCGGTCGCGACAGGCATGGTCCTTCATCTCGCGCAGCAGCTTCTGGTGCACGTTCATCTCGTCCTCGGGGATCGGCAGCGGTAGCTTGAACCCCGACAGATGCGCGCCGGCGGTGCGCAGGAACAGCGGGAACAGCCGTTCGACGATGAAGGGCATATAAGTGCAGCCCTTGTGCACCATGCGGTCGTCGGCGGCGGTGCTGTGCAGTGCGGCCTTGTCCCCGGCCGACAGATTGGCGTCGGCGCGCCGGATCGCGCCGCGCACGAACGGCAGATAGGCCGACCAGAACGCCGGCGTGCCGACGAAATAATTGGCGGTGGAATACTGGCTGGACGGGTCGATCGTGTCGACGGCCTCCCCCGGCAGCCCGGCCGCGACCAGAAAGGCACGCGACAGCTCCACGAACCGGGGATGCGCGGTTTCGCCCTGCACCCACAGATTGTGGTAGATACCCTCATGCTGCGGATGCGGGTTGCAAAAATAGACGTCGTGACCCGGATGGGCGGCGATCAGATCGAACAATTCGCCCCCGTCCAGCCCGGTCTTTTCGGTAAAACGCCACGACAGGGCACCCCATAACGCCGCACCCTGCACATGCGGCGAGATCGACAGCCGTTCGAACAGGTCGAATTCGAGATATTCGGTCGCCGGCCCGCGATTGTCGAGCGGGATGAAGCGCGGGTCGCACACGCTGCGATGCCAATCCTCATAATGGATCTGAAAGATGCGCGGCGGTTCCTCCTGCATCCCCTGATCGCGAACATCCGGCATCGTTAACCACCTCGTGACCTCCGGGCGGTAGGGTGCGGCGACATGCACACCACCTGCCCGGTCGAGGGACGTTAACCATGGAACTGATTGACAAACCGTCACCAACGCCGACGATCGGCTATCTGGGCGCGGTCGACGACGACCGGCAGGGACGGCTGAGCGGTTGGGCGATCACGCGACAGGGCGATCCGTGCGAGGTCACGGCCACCGTAAACGGCCGCAGCTTTGCCACCGCATCCGACCTGCCGCGCCCCGATCTGGCCGCCAAGGGCCAGTCGCGCGGTGCCGGCGGATGGCGGATCGAACTGGCCGACGCACTGGAGCCGGGCGAGAACCGTGTCGATGTCACCCTGCCCGACGGCACGCCCGTGTCGGGCAGCCCGCGCATGGTGATATGGACGCCGGCCCCCGCCGCCGCGCCTGCGCCGCGCCATCTGGGCGCGATCGACAGCGCCAATGCCCGGCTGCTGTCGGGCTGGGCGCTGACCGCGACCGGCGACCCGTGCGAGGTGACGATCACGGTCGGCGAGGACGACCCGGTGACCGTGCTGTCGGAGGGGACGCGCGCCGACCTGGCGGCCAAGGGCATGTCGCGCGGTGCCGGGGGCTGGCACCTGTTCCTTGAAGGCCGGTTGATGCCGGGAGCTAACCGGGTCACGATCGCGCTACCCGACGGTTCGGCCATGCCCGGCAGCCCACTGACCATCGAGGGGCCGCCGGTTGCGGCTCCTGTGCAGCCCGAAGCGGTTGAACCACCGGCACCGCCTGCGCCGGTTGTCGTGCCACCACCCGCGCCGATGATCGCGCCTGCACCGACGAGCGCGGTCGTGACCGAACTTCCGCCACGCCAGCGTCCGGCAATGCCGTCGCTGGCCGAACTGGACGAATTGTCGCTCGACGATATCGCGCTGGCGGTCGCCAGCGGCCGGGTACGGGTCGACGCACCACCGCCCCCGGAACCGGTCGCGCCGCCGGTGATTGCGCAACCCGAGTCGGAGGCCGCGCCATCGCCCCGGCGGAGCTGGATGGCGCGGCTGCTGGGGCGGTAGCGCGCGGATCAGCCGATTGACCCTGCTTATTGCACGATCGACGCCAGATAGGCCGCCCGTTCCGCCGCCCGGTCGGGACCGGGGTCGAGTGCGTGGACGCGGGCGATTTCGGCATGGTGGCGTCCGGCATCGCTGCGTTCGGCGAAGGAAGCGGCGTGCTGCCGGTGGCGGCATAGCGGTTCGGGCACGAACACCGCACCATAGCCCGCCGCCGCCGCGCGCAGATACAACAGCCAGTCGAACGCGAAGTCCAGCGAGGCCAGCGCCGCCCGCTCGCGCTCTAGCAGCTCGGCCAGCACCGCGCGCCGCCAGACCACCGAACTGACCGACAGCACCGGATTGCGTATCCGCATCCCCGACGCGCGCAGCGTTGCTGCATCGATCGCACCATCCTGAACGGCCGTACCGATCACCGATGCCGGATAGCCCGAATGATCGGCGATCACCTGATCGTCGCCATCGATCCATTCGACCGCGGTAAAGGCATAGGCGGCGTCGGGCGCATCCTGCAACGCGGTGACGCAGCGGTCGAGCATGTCGGGCGCGATCCAGTCGTCGCCTTCGGCCAGATGGAGGAATTCGGCATCGCTGTCGGCGACGATCTGTCGCCAGCTGGTCGGCAGATGGCCACCATTGGCCGGATCGGCGCGGAAGCCGAAGCCGAGCCGCGCGGCTTCGTGGCGCGCGGCGGCGGCGCTGCCGTCGGTCGAGGCAATGTCGTGATAGGTGACGCGCATGGGCGGCAGCGTCTGCTGTGCGATGCTGGCGCAGCGCGATGCGACGAAGCGGCCATGGTTATGGCCGATGATCGCGACCTCCACGGCCGGGGGAGCGAGTACTAGTCCCAACAAGGCGCGGACATAGCCCGGCCAGTCGAACCGTTCCGCCGCCCACGCCGCACGCGCCTCCGACCGGCCCAGCGCAAGCCCGGCCTGCACCGCCGCTGCCAGCGATGCGACGTCCTCGCCCTCGGCCAGCACGCCCAGATCACTATCCCCGGCGATCAGGTCGCTGATCCCGCCGGCATCGGCCAGCGCCACCACCGGCAGACTGCACGACCACGCCTCGATCGCGGCGGAAGGCAGCGGGTCCTCGCGCGACGACAGCAGGAACAGGTCGGCCGCTGCCATCAGCGTCTCGATCTCCGGGCTGTCGGGCAGGTGGAGCAGCCATCCCGCCGCGACCAGCGGCTCGATCCGGTCGGCCAGTGCCTGCGCGGTGGCGGGGTCCCAGTCGCCCTGCCACACGAACAGCATCGCCTCGTCCGCGGCGCAGGCGGCTTCGGCGGCGGCGACGAACAGATCGACCCCCTTGCGCCGGTCGCCATAGCCCAGCGCGACGACGACCGCACGGTCGTCATCCCGACCCAGCAGCGCGCGGCTTGCGGCATCGCGATCGACGCGCGCGACGCGGCGATACTGGCCCTGCGGCAACAGCGTGATCGCATCGGCAGGTACCCCGGCATCCCCGATCACCCGCGCGACCGATCGGGTGGACGCGACGAAGCCGCGTACCGCCCCCGCCGCTGCGCGCAGATCGGGCGCGAAGCCCAGCATGTTGGCCATAGCGGGCAGTTCGTGGATCAGCGACAGGACCTTGAGCCCAGCATCAGCCAGTGGCTTGAGAGCCGAGGCCGACGCACCGCTATTGACGATCGCCGCGCCGAACCCGTCGCGCACCAGGTCGGCTGCGACGCGATCGACTGGACGATGCGTGTTGCACACGATGGTCGGCGCGACCGCCTGATAGTCGGGCAGCAGCCCGTCATAGCCAGCATCGCCGCGCAACAACACGAAGCGGACGCTCGCCCCCAGATCGGCGGTCAGCGTGCGGCCGAGATGCAGCAGCAGCCGCTGCGCCCCGGCCGGAAAGGCATCATGCCCGACCAGCACGATCTTCAGCCCGCCGGCGTCGTCCTGTGGGTGCATCACCGCCTGTACGGTGTTGAGATACGCATAGCCGAAATGGCGATCGGGTTCGAGATAGGCACCCTCGCCCCATTCGTTCCACGCGTTGATGCAGACGATCGGATCGTCGCTGTCCGCCTCCGCCGCAGCGACCAGCGGTTCGAGCCACTGGCGGAACAGCGCGGGCGTCGATCCGTGGATTACCGAAGAAGCGCCTTGTCGGCGGCTGTCATTGTCCCAAGAGGGGAAACAAGCGCGTACCAGCGGATAGGGGGTCGGTTCGGCGAGATCGGCCAGCGCCGCCGCGACGAAGCGGTCGTAATCCCATACCTTCAGCGCCGGATTGCTGCCAAAGGGGCGCTGCGGCATCGCCAGCGGCAGTTCGCGGCTGTGCTTGTGCGGCGGAAACTCCATCGCCCCGTCAAGGTCGTAGACGCGCGGGTCGAGATCCTCGAAGGTCTGCGCCATCCAGATCACCGGGTCTTCGCCGAGCGTGCGGCAGGCTTCGCGGAAGCGCGCGATCCAGCCCATCGGATCGGGCAGGTGCCCGACGCGATAGATCACGAACAACGGCCGCCCCCCGATCCGGCGATAGCGCGGGTCGGCGGCATAGCGCACCAGATCGGCGGCGACTTCGCCGGGCAGCGTGTCCGGGTAGCGCTGTTCGAGCAGGATCTCCGCCTCCGACCCGTCCCAGCGGCGCGACCAGGTCTCGTTCGCCCAGATCAAGAAGAAACCGGTATCGAGCGACGGATCGGCAACGAAGCGATCGAGCGGGCGCTCGAGCAGCCGCTGATCGCCGAAATGATAGTAATAGAAGGCGAACCCGGCGAGCCCGGCCTGCCGCGCCAGCGCCACCTGCCGCGGCATGATGCGCGGGTCCTCGAGGTCGTAGAACCCCAGCGCTGAGGGGACGCGCGGCTGATAATGGCCCGAAAAACGCGGCGTGCCGCGCACGACATTATGCCATTCGGTGAACCCCTCCCCCCACCACGCGTCGTTCTCGGCGACGCGGTGATATTGGGTCAGGTAGAAGGCATAGACGTCGCAACGCCGCCGCGTGTCCGCAACCGGGGGCGCGGCGTGATGTTCGTAGAGCGGCGAAGGCCGGTGATTGGCGCGCACCTCCTCCTGCATCCGCTCGGCCGCCGAAGTGCGGTCGGTGCCGGTATCGTCGTCGCCGCCGCCCAGCAGTCGCCAGCGCGCCATCAGCGCGCGAAACGCCTCCGCATTGCTGCCCGACAGATGATAGCGTTCGCGGAGCGCAAACCAGTTGAAATCGGGCGAGGGCAGCCGCCCTTCATCGGCACCGACATGGACCCAGTGCCAATAGGGATCGACCCCGGCCGCGACCACATCCGGATTCTGTTCGCCATACCATGCCGCCGCGAAAAAACGGTTGGGATCGACCGGACGCCCGGCCTCGACCGCGCGCACATAGCCGACCAGCGCGGGTTCGTCGCGGCGACCGGCCCGCGTCCGGACGAAGGCGGGGTCGAGGCCGATCATCGGCTGATAGCCGTCGCCGTCGCCGACCGTCAGATAATGCGCCAGCAGGCAATGCCCCTCGGGCACGCGACGCAGCTGTCCGCGATACCAGAGAGGATCGAAATAAGGCGACGGCGCACGGTTCTCCGCCTCGCCCCGCACGATGTACTGCGCCAGCAGATCCTCTTCGCCGGCCAGATCGGGATTGTTCCGGGCGTAGAAGGCGGCGTCGAACGTGCGCGTGGCGCGGATCAGGCGGTGGAACTTGCGTTGAAGCGGGGTCATCCGGATGCCGAGCGAGAGGGACAGGGTCAGGCGGGTTGCGCGATCAGCGCCGCGATCTGACGCGCGAGCGTCGGATTGCGGCCCCGGGTGCGCGCATGGGACAGCACATGGCGCTGCGCGAACAACGGCCCGCCCGATGGCGGCCCGATCACGCGCACGCCTAGATGATAGGCCTCCACGGCGGTCAGTCCGGCGGCATAGGGGGCGGTGTTGACGATCGCCCGGTGCCGCGCGACCGCCGCCAGATAGGCGTCATGGCCATCGGGCGTGACGACCGCCGCGATCGATACCCCGATCGGCTCCAGAACGCGGCGCACCCGCTCCAGCGTGGCGCCATAAGCATAGCGGCGGTCGATCAGCGTCACCTCTCGCACATCTTCGGGCCAAAGCGGGCGCAGCGCGTCGGTCACCTTCACCGGATTGCCGACCAGCGCGACGCCCTGTTTGGGCAGGTCGCGCAGCCGCGCGATCGCGGCGGGCGGGGTATAGTCGCAATAGCCGCGATCGATCTCGACCAGCGGTTCGGCATAGAGCGCGCGCGACGTCGCGGGCGATTGCCATTTGTCGCCGATCCACCCGTCGAACGCATCCAGCCCGGTGGTGGCCGACTGGCCGCCGATCCAGGTGAAGGCCCGCGCCGCCGGCCGCGCCGACAGCGCCGACAGCGCGCCGACGTCGCTCCACCCGCCCAGATCGAACACCACGTCCAGCTCGGCGGCGACCAGACGGTCGGTCAGCGCCTCGGGTGGCACATGGGCGACGTCGTGCCATTCGCCGGCAAGGGCACGGAATTGCGCGGTCGCGGCATCGTCGCGCGTCCCCCGTTGAAAGATCACCAGATCATGCGTCGCGGCCAGCGCGGCCCAGGTCGAGAAGGTCAGGAAATAGACCGGTGAGGCGGACAGCAACGGCGAGATCAGCCCGACCCGCCGCCGCCCGCTGCGCAACACCCGGACGGGAGCCGCCGGGCGTTGCAGATGGGTGCGCGCGAAGGTCCGCAGTCCTTCGCTCAACGCCACCGGCGCGAGTGCGCCGGTATAGAGCGCCGCCATCAACCGCGTCAGTTCGGCATCGCTCGCCCAGTCGGGGTCCTGCGCGACCCGACCGGCCAGCGCCGCCGCCCGCGCGGCATCGCCGAAGACGTTGAGGTGCAGGTCGGCCAGCCCCATCAGCGCCGGGGCGCTGGCCGGATCGTGCGCCAGCACCGCCTGCCACTGCCGTTCGGCCTCGACCGGCTGTCCGCCGTCGCGCGCGACGCGGGCGAGCAGGGCTCGCGCCTGCCACAAGGTGGGCTGGATCGCGACCGCGCGCGCGGCGGCCTCGGTCGCCCCGCGCCGTTCGCCTGCGGCATACCGCGCCAGTGCGAGATTCTGCCAGATCGCGGCGTCGGCCGGACGCGCCTCGGCGGCGCGTGCGAACAGCGCCGCCGCCGCCGGCCAGTCGCCCGCATCGCGGCGTGCCTGCGCATCGGTCAGCAACGTGTCGATCGGGTCCATCGCCCCCGTCCTGCCCGCGACCGCGGCCACCGGCAATGGTCAGTTCCCCAGCAGAAAGGCTTGGGTCGTCGCCATCGCATCCTCGGGGGCGACGCCGGCCAGCAGCTGGAGGTTCAGATAGTTGATCGAAAGCGTCGTCGCTGCCTGAACATAGGCGTTCTTCACCTCGAACACCGTCTGGATCGCGTTGACGACATCGACATTGGTGCGCACGCCGCCTTCATAGCTGCGACTGTTCGCTTCGACCGACAGTTCGGCGGCCTGGATCGCCTTGGCATTGATCGCCAGCGCCTGCCGCCCGCCATCGACCAGCGCGTGGAGCCGTTCGAGTTCGGTGCGGGCGCGTTCCTCGACCTGCCGCCGTTCCTCGTACGAACGGCGGACCGTCGCATTGGCCGCGCCCACCTGAAAGATCGAAGCGGCGTTGAGCGGTGCCGACAGCGACAGGCCGACATAGCTGTCGGCTAGTCCGTTGCGCCGGGTATAGGTCGCGCTGGCCCCCAGCACCGGAAAGATCGATCCGCGCACCCGGCGCGCTTCGAGCTGGTTGATCCGTTCGGTCTGGCGCGCCGCCTCGATCTGCGGATTGGCGGATTCCTGCGTGCCGAGATAGGCATCGATCGGGTCGAGCACGACCGGACCGAACCGGTCGGGAAGGCGGAACGCGCCCGGCGGCACCGGTTGTCCGGTGATCGAGCGCAACCGCGTCGACGCCGCGATCAGATCGCTGTTCAACAGGATGCGGTTGGCCAGCGCCTGTTCGTAGCGCACCTCGATGTCGCGGGCGTCGGTGACGGTGCCCTGGCCCGCCTTGTACAGCCGGCTCGCCCGCTGCGACTGGGTACTGAACGCGGCGATGCGCGCATCGTTAAGCGCGATCGCCTCGGTCGCCTTGATGATGTCGGCGACGGCGGTCATCGTGCGCGTCGCCAGATCCTGCGCGCGCACCTCCAGCGTGGCGTCGGCATAGGCGCGGCGCGGGCGGCGCTGCTTCAGCGTGGCGAGGCCCGACATGCTGACGATCGGCTGCGTCACCGTCGCAACGTGCCGCGCACCGCCTTCGGTCGGGATGTTGTTATAGGTGTAGCTGGCCTGCGGGAGATAGGCGGTGATGGTCTGGCCCGCCGTTTCGCGGTTCACGTCGCGCTCGGCGATCGCCGCTTGAAAGGTCGGATCGTTCTCGCGGCCGAGCGTGTAGGCGGAGACGAGATCGATCTCGCCGGGCACCCGCACCCGCCGTTCGCCGGGGGCCCGCGGCCCCTGTACCTGCGGATCGACCGGTCCGACCGCCTCGGGCGTGTTGCCGAGCGGTGCCTGCGGCCCGGAAACCGGCCGCTGCGGCACCGGCGGCACGTCGGGCGAAAACGACGTGGCGGGGGGCAGCGGAAAGCTGGTGACGCGCCCGCCCAGTGCCGGTTGCGGTAGCGCGGGACTGGAGGGGACCCGATCGATCGTCACCGGCGGCGGCGCGGTGCCGCCCGACGTCGCGGTGCTGCCCTGTCCGGCGGCGCTGCTCATCGGCACCGGCGGCACGTTGACCCCGCCGGTCTGGGCACGCGGGGCGGCTCCGGCCGGATTCATGGTTAATGCGATGGCCGCTGCGAGGGCGGTCGCTGGCAGGCGATGCGATGACATGGAAATCAGTCCTTGAAAGCGCGCGCGAACTTGTCGGCCAGCGGCTTGAGCAGCCACGACATGAAAGTGCGCTCGCCACGCTTGGCGATCACGTCGGCGGGCATGCCGGGGCGCAGCTGGTTGTCGCCCAGCTCCTTCAGCGCGTCCGGCCCGATCTCGACCTGCGCGAGATAATAATCCTCGTTCTCGCGCACTTCCTCGCCGGGCTTGGCCTTCAGCTTGTCGATACCGACCGACTTCACCGTACCGTGGACGACGGGGGTGATGGTGGCGTTGAACGAGGTGAAGCGGACATCGGCGGGCATGCCGACATGGACCTTGTCGATCGATGCGGGCGGCACCTTGGTCTCGACGATCAGCGCGCCGTCCGACGGCACCACTTCCATCAGCACCTCGCCGCCGTTGATGACGCCGCCTTCGGTAAATACTTTCAGGTTGACGATCGTGCCGGCGACGGGGGCGCGGATCTCGCTCAGCGACTGGTTGAAGCGCGCCGCCGACAGCTTGGTGGCCAGCGCCTCGCGGTTCTTCTGGAACTCGGTCAGCTCCTTGGCGACCTCGCTCTGGAACTGCGACTGGGTCTCGGCCATCTGCGCCCGGATCTTGCCGACATCGGCCTGCGCGGTCTGCAGCGCCGCTTCCTGATCGACCTTGTTGCGCAAGGTGGTGTTATACTGCGCCTTGGGCACGAACCCGTCCTTGGCCAGCGTCTCGACGCTGTGCAGCTCTTCCGACAGCGTGCCCAGCTGCACCCGGTGCGATGCGACCGCGCCCGACAGGCCGGCGATCTGCGCGCTCAGGCCGCGTGCCTGTTCGGCATATTGCTGGCGGCGGGTGGTGAAGAAGCGCTGTTGCAGCATCTTGGCCTCGGCGACCTCGTTCGGGCTCTCACGCTCCAGCGCGGCCAGTTCAGGGTCCCAGACGATGCCGCGACCGAGCAGTTCGGCCTTGGCGCGGCTGACGCTGACCAGCGTGTTGATATATTCCTGGCGCAGGTTGGTGAGCGTCGCCTCGGTTTCCAGCGGGTTGATGCGCAGCAGCACCTGTCCCTGGCGCACCTTGTCGCCTTCGCTGACCAACACCTTCTGCACGACGCCGCCGGTCGGATGCTGCACCGCCTTGCGATAGCCCGCGACCGTCACCGTCCCGACCATGTTCGAACCGGCATCGATGGGCGCGGTGATCGACCAGACGAAGAACGCGCCGACCGCCGTCACGATCAGCCAGGTCCCCCGGCGACGGACGGTCGATTCCTCGACCGCGACCGGCTCCAGCCCGCGCTCGGCGAGCCGGGCGGGGTCATAGGGGTTCCAGCTGCGCTTCAACCGGGCGGCCCAGCCCCCTGCATCGGTTACCGTTGCCATGTCGTCCGTTTCCTTCAGGCGGCCTGTGGCGTGATCGGGGCGACCACGACGGGCTTGGGGGCGGGCTTCGGGTCTTCCGCGCCGGTGCGCACGGTGCGCACCGCCGCGATCATCTCGGCCGCCGGGCCGAAGCCGACCTGCCGGCCCTGACGCAGCACCAGCAGGTTATCGACCACGCTCATCAGGCGCGGGCGGTGGGTGGTGATCGCAAAGCTAGTGCCGCGCGCCTTCATGGCGGTGATCGCCCTGAGCAGCGCGGTCTCGCCCACTTCGTCGAGGTTCGCGTTCGGCTCGTCCATCACGACGTACGCCGGGTCGCCATAAAAGGCGCGGGCGATGGCGAGGCGCTGGCGCTGCCCGCCCGACAGCTGGAACCCGGTCTTGCCCAGAAACGTGTCATAGCCGTCGGGAAAGGCGAGGATGGTGTCGTGCATGTCGACCAGACGGGCGGCGGCGATGACCTTTTCGCTGTCGACCTCGCCCAGACGGGCGATATTCTCGGCGACGGTACCTTCGGGGAAACGGATTTCCTGCGGCACGAAGCCGATATGCGGCCCCACCTCGTCATGGTTCCATTCGTTCAGCTCGACGCCGTCGAGCCGGACCGATCCGGCGGCGGGCTTCCACACGCCGACCAGCAGCCGGGTGAGCGAGGTCTTGCCCGATCCCGACGGACCGATGATCGCCACCGCCTCGCCCGGGCGGATGGCGAAGCTGACGTCGGTGACGACCGGCCTGGTCGCGCCTGGCGGGGCGGCGGCGGCGCCGACCACGTCGAGCCGGCCGGTGGGCGCGGGCAGCGCCATGCGTCCGGCGCTGCGGGCTTCCTCGGTGAGGAGGATATTCAACCGGTCATAGGCGGCACGTGCCTGCACGATCTGCGGCCAGTTGCCCATCAGCCGCTGGAGCGGCGAGACCGCGCGCGAGATCAGCATCGACGCGGCGATCACCATGCCGCCGGTGATCTCGCCATTGATCGCCAGCCATGCGCCCAGCGCGATCTGGAGCGAGGGCAGCGCCTTGTTCAGGAATTTCGACAGGCCGCCGGCGATACCGCTGGCCTCCGATGCGTTGACGGACATCTGCAAGAACTGCCGATGCTTGTCATGCCACCGCCGGCGCACCGCCGGCAGCATGCCCAGCGCCAGCGTCGCATCGGCCTGCGCCAGGCCATCGGCGGCGACCGCCTGCGATTCCGTATTCTCGTCGTTGGCGGCCTTCAGGATCGGCGAGGAAATCTTCTGGGTGAACCACGCCGATACCAGCATCAGCACCACCGCGACCGCGATGAACGCGGCCAGCCACGGGTGGAACAGCGCACCGACGATGATGAACACGATCGCGAACGGCGCGCTCATCAGCGCGAGGATCGGCTCGCCGGTCATGAACTGACGGAACGACACGACGTCGCCCATCAACTGCTGGACATTCACGTTCCGCCGCCCGACCGAGCGACGGAACGAGGCGTCGAACACGTCCGCTGCCAGATCCCAGTCGGTGCGCAGCGAGATGCGGATCAGCAATCGGGTGCGCATCCATTCGAGCGCCGACCAGAACAAGTATACGCCGACGATCAGCAGCGTCAGCGAGACGAGCGTGACGCCGCTGCGCGTGCTGATGACGCGGTCATAGGCGCTCATCATGTACAGCATCGGCGCGACCGCGAGGCATTCGGTGATCGCGGTAAAGAAGAAGACGAGGTAGAAGGAGTGGCGACATGCCTTGAGCAGCCGTGCCACCGGCTTGTCCGCCGCGCGAAGCGGTCCGCTGCTGCCCTGTCCGTCCGTGGCCATTCACCTGCGCCTTGCCGTTGTTCGGATCGGCTATGCGGCGGGAATGGTTAAGATGGGGTTAGACGATCGTTGCGCGAACGGTCCGATCCCCAGGAGGACCGGACCGAAATCGGCGTGAACCGATTGATTTGCAGGTAATGACCGTCCCGGCCAATGGCCGCCCCCTCCCGCCCAGGAAGGGCCGGCCATCAATGCGCCTTACCGGTCGTGATGCAGCTGGCGGTACAGTTCGTCGTCCTGCCCGATCAGCTTCACCTCGATCCCGACATCGCCGAACGCCGGCGGGGTCATGTCGTCGGCATCGGTCAGCACGTCGATTTCGGTGATGCCGATCGCCTTGAGCTGCTCCACGCCGCCTTCGACCTGCGCCAGCGCATGGGCCGCGTCGGCGTCCATCACCAGCGCGACCTTGTCGCTGCCCTGGAAGATCGGATCGGGTCCGTTCTGCCCATCGCCCAGCGAGCGGAGCAGGGCGCGGATCTCGGCCATGCCGCTATCCCCGTCCAGCCCGTCGAGGCCGAGGTCGACATAGACCGGCCCATTCTGACCATCGTCGAGGCGGACCTCGTCGACGCCCATGTCGCCGATGTCCTTCAGCGTCGCGAGCAGCTTGTCCGACGAACCGGTGCCGTCGATGACCAGCGTATCGGCGGTATAGGCGCGCAGCAGGCCCGATTCCGCCAGCGCATGATGCGCGCCGTCGGTGATGCGGTACACCCCGCCGGTGCCATCGTCGTCGGCCCCTTCGAAGCCGCTGCGCATCTCCTGGATCAGTTCGGCTTCGGCGCGAGCCTCTTCGGGATCGAGGAAGCGCTGTGCCACCGGATCGAAGGGTTCGTAGGCGAAGTCGATGCCGAACAGGTCGGTGATCTGGTCCAGCACCGCCAGCTGATCGGGATCGAGCAGGGCGATATCCTGATTGGTGACGATATGGTCGATCCCGGCATCGGCCAGTCCCTGTGCCAGTTCGACGATCGCACCCAGCTGGCTCGCATCGACCCGCAGCGTGACGTCGAGCAGGTCGTCCGACTGTGCCACGTCGAACTGCGGCAGGTCGTCGGCGCTGATCCCGGTCAGGTCGCCGGCATCGATCACCAGCTTTCCGCCGATGGTCCCCGCCACCACATCGACCTTCAGGTCGTGCAGCCCGCGCAGCGTCGTCGACATCTGCGTGCCCTCCGCCGCGACGGTGATGTCGTCGCCGTCCGCGAAGTGCAGGCCCGCCGCGACCAGATTGGCCGCCTGATCGTCGGAAATGACTGCCTGATCCTCGATCACGTCGAGCGTGTCGACATTGATCTGGCCAAGCAGCGCCGCCTCGCCAGGGGCGGTGACCGCCGCCAGTTCGGTCGCGCCCAGATGTACCACCACGTCGGCGGCAGGGGTGAAGTCCATGCCGTTGACCGACACGCCCCAGGCCTGCTGGAGCGACAGCCCCAGTGTGCCCGACCCGGCGACGCCGATATGGTCGATACCCGCATCGGCCAGTGCCGGTGCCAGCTGGAACATGTCGAATTCGCGACCCAGCATCCCGGCATCGACGGTCAGCGTCACGTCGAGCGCGGCGTCGGTCTGGTCGATGACGAACGACGGCAAATCGCCGGTCGTGATGCCGTCGAGTGCGCCGCCCGCCTCCAGCGACAGGACGGTGATGCCCGCGCCCACCGCGACCGCATCGACATGCAGCCCCTGAAGCCCCTTCAGCGTGGTCGACATGTGCGTACCCTCGACCGCCAGCGTCACATCGTCGCTCTCGACGAAGTCGACGCCCGCGCCGATCAGCCCGGCGGCCTGCGCCTCGGTGATGGTGGCGGCACCGGCGACGTCGAGGTGATCGACATGGAGCTGCGCCAGCAGCGCCGGATCGCTGGCGATCCCCGCGAGCTGTCCCGCATCCACGTCGAGCGTGATGTCGGCGGTGGTCGCGAAGTCGAGCCCTGCGCCTGCCAACGCCTGCGCCTGACCCAGATCGAGTGCCAGCGCGCCGTTGCCGGCCACGCCCAGATGGTCGATGCCGCTGTCGCGCAGTCCGGCGGCCAGCTGGGTCAGGTCGACCCCGCTACCCAGCGTGCCCGGATCGACGTTCAGCGTCACGTCGAGCGCGGCATCCGATTGCGCCACGTCGAACTGCGGCAGGCTGCCGACGGTGAGCGAGTCCAGCGAACCGCCCGCCTCCAGCGACAGCGCGGTGACACCCGCCCCGACCGCGATCGCATCGATATGCAGCGCCTGCAGCGACTTCAGCGTGGTGTTGAGGTGGGTCCCCTCGACCTGCAGCGTCACGTCGCCCGCTTCGGCGAAATCGATGCCGGCGGTGACCAGCGTGTTCGCCTGCGCATCGTCGATGGTCGCGGTGTCGACAACGATCGTCTCCACGCCCGCCGCGGCCAGATCGGCGGCGCGGGTGATCGCGAAGTCGAGCTGCTCGGCCGATACAGTGAGCAGCGGCACGTCGAGGCTGGCGGTGGCGGTGCCGGTCGCGGTCGCGCCGGCGCTGTCCGCCACGGTGTAGCCGAAGCTCTGGCTACCGAGGAAGCCGTCCGCCGGGGTGAAGGTCAGCGTGCCGTTTTCGACCAGCGTCACCGTGCCGTTCGCCACGTCGACCGACTGGCCGATCGCGATCGCGCGGCCTTCGACCGCGACGACGCTGAGCGGGCCGCCGTTCGGATCGGTGTCGTTGGCCAGCACGCCGATCTGTACCGACATGCCCAGACCGAATTTGGCGGCATCGGCCAGCGTCACCGGCGGCAGGTTGGCATCGGGCTGGTTGAGATCGCGGACGGTGTCGACCAGCGCGCCGGGCGAGGTCGCGCTCGCCACCGCCTGGTTGATCGCTGCCGCCTTTTGCGCGGCGGCCGTCGCCACGCCCGCATCACCACCGGCCGCGACCAGCACGTTCGCCAGCTGCGTCGGATTGCCGAGATCGACCGCGCCGGTCTTCGTCATCTGGGCGATCTGGGCGCTGACCGCCGTGGCGCTGACGCCCGCTGCCTGCGCCTGGATCATCACCGTTGCGATCTGGGTCGCGACCTTCTGGATCGCGAAACCGATCGCCGGATCGGCGGTGGGCGCAAGGAAATCGAAACTACCAAGATCGGTGCCTTCGGGCAGGCCGAACGCGCGGGCGATCTGCGCCTGCGCGGTTGCCACGTCGACGCCGGTCTGGGTCAGTTCGGCGACCAGCGTGGTCAGCGGCGTTACCGCCGTCGAACCCGCCGGGGCCTTCAGCGCAATGGTGTTGGGCAGACCGGTGTCGGTGTTGACGCCGCCCAGTGCGATCATCGTGCCGACCGGTTCGCCGACCAGCGTGAAACGGCCCTGTGCGTCGGTGACGGCGACCACTTCGCCATCGTCATAGGCACCGTTGCCATTCGCGTCGAAGAAGATGCGCGCACCGGCGACATAGCCGTCGATGACCACGCCCTGCGTGACCTGTGCCACGGTCAGGTTCAGCGTGTCGGTATCGGTCGCCTGACCGTCGCTGGTGACCATGGTCAGCGTTTCCGCGCCGGCATAGCCCGAAGCGCTGGTATAGCCGATCGTGGCGAGTGTCGCATTGACCTGTGCCAGCGTGCCGGTCAGCACCAGCGAACCGGTGCCGGCGCCGCTGATCGTGGCGCCGCCGGCGACGGTGCCGGCGACCAGCACACCGTGCGCAACGCTCAGCGTGGTGGTGAAGCTGGCGTTGCCGCCGTCGACATCGGCGATCGACAGGCCGTTGATCGCGACGGCGCTACCCTGCGCCACCGGTGCGACGCTGGCGGGCAGCGCGTTGACCGGGGCGTCATTCACCGGGGTGACGGTGCCGTTGACGGTTGCGGTGGCCGTGCCGCCCTTCCCGTCCGACACGGTATAGGTGAAGCTGGGGCTGCCGTTGAAATTGGCAGTCGGGGTAAAGAGCAGATCGCCGCCGGCATTCAGGCTGACGACGCCGCCGGTGACCGTGACCGGGGCGGTCGCGGTGATTGCGGTACCGTTGATCTGCGTGACGCTCAGCGTATCGCTGTCGACGTCGCGGTCATTGGCGCGCACCGCGACGGTAACGGCGGTGTCCTCGGTGGTGGTGAAGCTGTCATTGGTCGCGACCGGCGCGTCGTTGACCGCCGTGACGGTACCGGTGACGGTTGCGGTGGCCGTGCCGCCCTGCCCGTCCGATACGGTGTAGGTGAAGCTCGGGCTGCCGTTGAAATTGGCGGCGGGCGTAAAGGTCAGCCGGCCATCGCCATTCAGGCTGACGACGCCGCCGGTGATCGTCACCGGGGTGGTCGCGGTGATCGCCGTGCCGTTGATCTGCGTCACGGTCAGCGTGCCGCCATCGCGGTCGCTGTCGTTGGTCCGCACGTCGAAGGTGACGGCGGTGTCCTCGGCCGTGGTGAAGCTGTCTGCGCTCGCGCTCGGCACGACGTTGGGCGCGGGACCGTCCTTGTCGCCGCCGCCACTGCCGGCCAGCGCGACACCGCCGCCGACCACCGCCAGCCCGGCCAGCAGCCATAGCGGCGAAAAGCCGCCGTCGAGCGCCGAGTCATGATGCGTGTCAGCGCTGGCGCGCTCGGCATGGGCGACGTCGCCATGCGCGTCGCCGGCGGCGGCGATCTTCGCCTCGCCCTTGGCTGCGACCTTGATCTTTTCGCGGAACGCGGTTTCAAGGCGACGGATCGCCGCCGAGGCATCGACGTCCAGAAGCTGGATGAATTCGCTGTCGAGCCCAAGCGAGGCCAGTGCCTCGGCATCGAGCAGTTGCTTGAGTTCGTCGATCGACAGGGTGCGGATCGCTTCCGGATCGATCGCGGCGATCGCTTCAGGCAGCGCGTCGGTGGGGACGGGACCGGCATCGCCGGCACCGGTATCGGCCGGGAGCGTCTCGGCATGCGCCGACTGGGTTTCGATCATCACGGCGACGAGCAGGCCGACCGCCAGCTCGACCATGTTGCCCTTAAGCTTCAAAAATCGCCGACGCGGCAAACGGATAGCCGAAGACTTCACTTATATTCCCCCTTTGCGCCCGCTCCGACCGGTCGCGGCGCATGGAGGTTACGCCCCGACAGGGGCACGCCATGACCGGCTCGACCGATCGGCGCGCGTGCGACGATCGCCATTCGAATGCTTTGACCCGAAACTCCGCCACGGTCCGGGACCGCATCGTCTGTTCCGTTCGGAAGACGTTCTCGCCGGGAAAGATTAAGTTCAGGTCAAAATGGGGCAGCGGATAAGAGATTTATGCGGAAACTTGGTAAATACCCGTTAAGCATGTTATTGCCGGACCTATCTAATTACTTGATGATCCTGCACTCCCTTTATCACTTCTCTCCCTGATGGGGGAACACGTCCCGGCGCACCCCTTGCGAACGCTCTCCTTCCACCACCCGGGATACCTCGGCGACCGGATGTCCGGCACCTTTTGGTCACATCGGGAACATTGAACCAATCCGGACAAGCAATGGTGCAACATCCTTGCTTTCCAATGTTGAATTCCCCTTCAGGCCCGAGAGGCTCCGAATTCACGATCTACGAATAGAGCGGAGAGGTGGCTTCGGTGATTTACCAATATAAATAGCTTATAAACCATGCCGGCGCCGCCATGGGCCTTTGTGAGAGATCCAATTAAACCGAAATGGATATAACGGCTGTATTAGCACCGATAATATCATCGAAAATCTCGACAACATCCCGACCGGATTGTAAGCGCCCTCCTGCTAAAAGGGGAACATCATGATCGGTCGGAACGAGATGTCGCAATCGCGGCAGGTGCGGGCTCGTGCGTTGGGTTCGAGTGCGATGACGGTGGCGCTGATGCTGGCAGGACCGGCCTTCGCCCAATGCGCACCCGATCCGACCATTTCCGGTGCCACCACCATCTGCAGCGGCACCGATGCCGACGGTCTGGTCGTCTCGACCCGGGGTACGACCGTCGTCGTCGATCAGGCCGCGACGGTCAGCGGCGCGAACGGCAGGCCGGGGATCGACGTACGCATCCAGTCGACCGCCAATGGCGGACCGGTCGCACTGACCATCAACGGGCTGGTCAATGAAGGCGTGTTCCTGAACGTCGATCCGATCGCAGGCGATACCAATGCCCATGTGCTGGCGCTGACCGTCGGTGCCGGCGGACAGGTGAAGGATGGCGTCGTCCTTGAGCGGATCTCGGGGCAATCCAACGCCGCCAGCGGCAGCATCGACAATAGCGGCGTGATCGGCGCGTCCGCTTTTGGCGTTGCTCTCTCATCCTCCAATTCCAACGTGCCATTTTCTTCCATCGTCAATCGTGCAGGCGGAACGATCAACGGAATTTCGGCGCCGATCGACACGCTCGACAATGCCGGGACCATCGTCAGCACCGAGCGTGGCATCGGGGCAATCAGTCAGTTCGGCAATTCGCCGTCGACCGGTGTCATCAACAATAGCGGTACGATCCGGTCCACCGACGATTTCACGCCGACCGTGTCGATCGATTTCTTCAACGCGCTGAACAATAACGGGACGATCGAGAACCTGGGGGCGGAAGCCGCAATCAGCGCTCTGATACTGACCATCAACAACAGTGCGGCCGGACGCATCACCAGCACGGGCACGACCGCGATCACCGTCCGCGACAGGTTGAACCTGATCAACGCTGGCACGATCGTCGGCGACGTGCTGGCCGGCGGCACCTCGACGACGTCCGGCAGCACGGTGGATTCGACCGCCGGGCAGATCACCGGATCGCTGCTCTTCGGTTCGGGCGCCGATACGCTGATCGCCGCCTATGATGGAACGCAGCTACGCTACGGCGTTGCTGGCGCGATCGATGGCGGTGCCGGCACCGACACCGTGCGGTTGCGCTTTGCTACAGATACCACGGTCGCGGTGCCGCTGACGCTGCCGACCGCGTTCGAGCGTTTCTCGCTGATCGCCGATGCCGGCACCACCACCACGCTGGCCGCCGGCGCTGCCGGAACCGAAGCGCTGGCAATCGGCGGCGGCGGGACGATCGTCAACAATGCGGTACTGACCACGCTCGGTCAGGTCATCGCCAACGACCTGTCGGTCGCCGGCACCCCCGGGCTGACCAACAACGGCACGATCGCGCTGACCACCACCCGCGGCACGCCTTATGCGATCGATCTTGCCCGGTTCAGCCGGTTCGAGAATAACGGCACGATCAACAGTGCGCGCAACGCCGTGTCGCTCGGCGATGCGACGACCGGGGCCGTCAACAACGGCATCGTCGTCAACAACGGCACCATCAATTCATTCTTCACCGGCATGCGCGTGACCGGCGACAGCTTCACCAACGGCGCGACCGGCGTCATCCAGTCGTCGAACGGCATCGCCCTTGCGCTGGCCAGCGGTGCGGCCGGTATTGAACGCACCAATGCCGGGCGGATCGACGGACAGACCGGCGCACGGCTGACCAGCACCTCGCTGGTCAATACCGGTACCATCCAGGGTACGCGGACCGGCACGATCCTCGGCGGCACCGCGACGCTCGACAACCGGGCGGGCGGCGTCGTGTCGGGACCGACCGCGATCTCCGGCCTGCTGAGCGGGGTATACACCTCGAACAACATCGTCGCCAATGCCGGCACGATCAACGGCAACGTCGTCTTCGCCGACCCGACGGACACCATCACCAACACGAGCACCCGCAACCGCTATTTCGCGCTGCCCGGCGGCGTGCTGAACGGTGATCTGACGCTCGGCCGCGCCGATGTGCTGGTCACCGATTTCGTCAACACCGGCACGGGTGCGTTTGCCGGGATCACCGGACAGGTCACTGCGAGCCGCTCCGTGCTGCGATTGCGCGTGCGCGCGGATGCGACAGACGTCCTTGCCGAACGCGCCGGCTTCACCAGCCTCGGTTATGAACTGTCGAACGACGCCCGGCTGACGCTGAGCGGCACGTCGGACCAAACGCTGCTGGTCGCCGGTCGCGGCAGCGTCGACCTGAGCGGCGACATCAGCACCGTGCTGCGTGCCGCGATCCAGAGCATTTCCCCAACGCTCGCGCCGGGCGAAACCGCCGGCACCAACGCGCTGACCATCACCAGCAGCGGCGATCTAAACCTGTTGCGTATCGAGGAAGGCAATTTCACCGGCGCGGTGGTCATGCTGCAGAATGGCGACCGCTTCACCAACAGCGGCACGATCACCATTGCCGATCGCGCCGAGCTGAGCCCGAATGAAGTCGCCGCCATTTCGGGTGCGTCCAATTCGGGGTCGGGGTCGGCGTCGCAGGTCACCAATAGCGGTCGGATCTCGCTCAACGGCGCGATCGGCATCCGCGATACCGGTACGATCGTGAACACCGGCACCATCTCGCAATCGACGCGCAACCGCACGTCGATCGGCGTGCTCGGCAGCTCCAGCTATGCCACGACGCTGACCAATTCGGGCACGATCAATGTCGGCGGCGTCGCGGTGCAGAGCGATACCAGGGGCATGACGATCGCCAACAGCGGCCGCATCAGCAGCTTCGGTGGCCTCGCCATCGCACTGGGGACGTCCAGCACGATCAACAATGCCGCGGGTGCAACGATCGCGGGCGGTTTGGCCGAAGGACAGACCGAGCGACTGGCGATCCGGATGGGCAGTGGTACGCTGACCAATGCCGGCACGATCACCGGGACCGTCGACCTGGGCTATCTCGCTTCCGGTCGATCGTTCAGCAGCGGGACCTACATCCAGGATGGCGGCACGCTCGACGGCAACCTGCTGTTCGGCAACGGCAACGATACACTGACCGCTTACACCCCCCTCAGCATCAACGGCACGATCGATGGCGGCGCTGGCATCGACACACTGATCCAGGCCCGCCGCGCCAGCGACACGGTAACGCTTAGCCTGAACGGCACGACCAATTTCGAACGGCAGGGCGTGCGCGCAATCGGTGCGGATACCGTCGTGACGCTGCGCGCCATCGAGCCGATCACCGGTTCGGTTGCGCTCACCGGCGACGGCGCGATCGTGAACACCGCGACGATCGAGAGTCTGACGCTCGGCACGCCCGATCAGTTCGTCGGCGGCAGGTTCCAGTTTGGCGCGGTGCTGGGCAACTTCACCAACCAGAGCACGATCACCAGTGCTGTTAGCGGCAAAACGCGTAGCTTCACCAATACCGGGACGATTGGTGGAGCGCCCGTCTTGGATTTCATGCGTAACGGCAGCGTCGATATCGAAGCGAACGACACGCTCACGTTCGCCAATACCGGCCGCATCGATACCAGCGACGTCGATCTATCGGCAGTCAACCTGTTCGTTCGTAACGGCTCGGTGCTGACCGCCAGCAATACCGGCACGATCAACGGCAGCGTCTCTGCAGAATTCTGGGCAGATTATTCGCCGGATCCGATTGCCGGTTCGCAGTCGCTGTCGTTCACCAACACCGGGACGATCACCTCGGCGGAAACCTACGATCGGCCCGAGACGCTGACCCTGCGCGCTGATAACGCGTTGACCGGCGGGGCGTCGATCACGCTGGACAACAAGGGACTGGTCGAAGCCGCCAGTGCCGGTGGCGCCGCCGTCGTATTGCGCGGAAGTCGCGGTCCCGGTGTCATGACCATCGCCGTGACCAATTCCGGCACGATCAGCGCCAATGCCGGCGAGAAGATTGTCGAGGAAAACTTCAACACCGGGTTCAACTTCATCGTCCCCAGCGTCGGCGTACTGGTCGTCAACGGTGGCGGTACGACACAGCTGACCAACACCGCATCGGGCGTGATCGAGGCGACCGGCACCCGATCGGCCGCGATCGCCGTCGACGAAGGCGCGCTCGACCTTACCAACGCCGGCATCATCCGCGGCGGAGCAGGCAGCCGTCTGGCCGACCCGGAAAACTCGACCTTCGGTCACGACATCGAATCCGACTATCTGGCCGGCGCGATCCTGACCTCGATCGAAACCGACGAAGAAGGTAGCTTCACCTCCGACCGCATCATCAACACCGGCACGATCATCGGTTCGATCGACCTTTCCAAGGGCGCCGACCGGATCGAGAATTACGGCCGGATCGAGGGTGACGTCTTCCTCGGTGCCGGCAACGACACCTTCCTCCATCGCCTGTCGGCGACGCTCATCGGTACGGTCGATGCCGGCGACGGCGACGACAGCTTCATCGTCGATGCGACCGGTGGCGGCACGCTGAATGGCGACCAGTTCATCAATTTCGAACGCTTCAGCCAGACCGGATCGGGCGAGGTCCGCTATACCGGCAATTTCCGCCTGAACACGATCGACCTGTCGGGCGGCGCGATCAGCGTCGCCGCCGGGCAGACGCTGACCAGTGACGGACCGTTCACCATCACCGGTTCGGACGCGGTCGAAACGGTCGTCAATGACGGCACCGTCGCCGGCGGCATTACGCTGGGCGGCGGCAACGACCAGGTCGTCAATCGCGGCACGATCGGTGGCGCGGTGCTGCTGGGCGAGGGCGACGACAGCTTCGTCGATGGCCCGAACGGCAGTGTCGCAGGCGGCATCGACGGCGGTGCCGGCACCGACAGCTACAGCGTCGTGCTGGCGGGCAATCGCACCGGCCTGAATGCGCACAGCAACTTCGAACGGTTGTCGATCGAGGGCACCGGCACGCTGACCTTCGGCCTTGTCCAGAGCTTCCAGACGACGACGCTGACCGGCACCGGCCTCAACGCGACGCTGGGCGGCTTCTCGCTCGGTACCGTCACCGGTTCGGATGCCGCCGAACAGGTGATGGTCGATGGTGACGTTGCTTCGGTCGCGCTGGCCGCGGGCAACGACATGCTCGCACTCGGCACGGCGACCGCGACGGGCAGCTATGACGGCGGCGCGGGCACCGACACCCTCGCCTTCGCCAATACCGGCCCGGTCACGCTGACCGGGACCGCGACCGGCTTCGAACAGGTCGCGCTCACCAACGGCGCGCTGACCGTTGCCGGCACGCTCGGCACCGCCAATGCGTCGCTGTCGTTCGGCGATGGCGCGCAGGCGCTGACGGTCGCGTCGGGCGGCACGCTTGCCGGGGTCATCGACCTCGGGGCCGGCAACGATGCGCTGCGTCTGGCCGGTACGCTCACCGGCACCGTCGCGGGCGGCGCGGGCAGCGATACCGCGACCCTCGTCCTGACCGGCGACCGCAGCCTGGCCAGCACCACGCTCACCGGCTTCGAAACGCTGGCCAGCGAAGGCAGCGGCGCGCTGACGCTGACCGGCACCCATGGCTATGACGCGGTCAATGCCGGCACCGGCCTGACGCTCGCCAGCGGATCGACGCTGACCGCCCCGATCCGCTTCGGCAGCGGCGACCAGCGCTTCACCATCGCCGGCGGCTTCACCGGTTCGGTCGATGGCGGCGCGGGCAGCGACACGCTGGCGATCACCGGCGGCACCGCGGCGTTCGGCACCGTCAGCAATGTCGAGGCACTGGCAATGTCGGGCGGTCTCGCGACCGTGTCGGGCACCGCCACGCTGGGCAGCGTCGATATGACCGGCGGACGTCTGGTCGGACTAGCCGGATCGGTGCTGAACGGGACCTTCGCGGTCCGCAGCGGCGCGACCTTCGGCTCGGCGGGAACCGTCAACGGCAACGTCACCGTCGCGGGTATCCTCAGCCCCGGTGCGTCGCCGGGCACGATGACCGCCAACGGCAATGTCGCGCTCGCCTCAGGCTCGCTGTCGCTGTTCGAATTCACGCCGACCGCGCAGGACAAGCTGGTCATCAACGGCACGCTCGCGATCGCATCGGGTTCGACGCTGCAACTGACGCAGAGCGGCACGCTGCGTCCCGGGGCCAGCTACGACCTGATCACCGCCAGCGGCGGCATCACCGGCAGCTTCACCACGATCCAGAAGCCCGACAGCCTGTTCGGCTTCGTCGTCCAGCGCACCGATCGCATCCAGCTGCTCGGCCAGTTCCTGAACGATGCGAGCTTCAGCCCGCAGGTCGGCCGCTCGATCGACTATGCCAACACCGTGCTGCAGACCCAGCCCGCGACCAGTGCGCTGTTCGCGGTGCTGCCGGCGCTGACCACTTCGGGCGGCGCGTCCAATGCGGCGGCGTTCGCGCGCCTGACCCCCGAAGCCTATGCCAGCGCGACGCAGGTCGGCGTCGAAAACGCGCTGGCGCTCACCGACATCGCCCGTGGTCCGGGGTTCGCCGCCAACCGCAGCGAAGCCGGCGGCTTCACCTTCGGGCAGGCGATCGGCAGCTGGTACCGGCTCGCCGCCGATAGGTCGGAGGGCGTGTCGCGTGCCGCCACCAACAGCTACGGCTTTGTCGGCGGCATCGGCTATGGTGACAGCGCATGGTCGGTCGGGGCCTTTACCGGCTTCATCAACAGCCGCCAGCGCATCGATGCCCTCGCCGCGCGCACCGGCGTCGATGGCTGGGTCGCGGGTGTCCATGGCCGCCACGAAGCCGGCAAGCTCGGCTTCGGCGCGTCGCTCGCCTATCATGGCGGCAAGGCCGATACCGACCGCGCGCTGCCGGCCAGCGTCGCGTCGCGCGCCAGCTATGACCTGACCAGTGTCGTCGGCGACCTGTCGGCGCACTACACGATCGACATGGGCGAATGGGCACTGCGGCCGCGCGCCGGCGTGACCTATATCCGCACGTCGCGCGACGGGGCAGTCGAAGCGGGCGGCCCGTTCGCGCTGACCGTCGCTGCCGACAAGCATGTCGCTAGCTTCGCCGATGCCGGCATCGGCTTCGCCCGGGCAGAAACATCGGACGCCGCATTCCGGCCGTTCGTGTCGCTGGGTCTGCGCTACCAGATCAAGGGCGAGCGTGCCGATGCGGTGGCGGGCTATGCCGGCGGGCCGCTCGGGCTGGTGGCACAGGGCGCGGGTCGCGCACAGACGGTCGGCACAATCAGCGCCGGCCTCATCCAGCGCGTGACCGACGGTCTCGACCTGTTCTCGACCGCTTCGGCCCAGACCGGATCGAGCGACAATCGGGCAGCGATCAGCACCGGCGCACGGTTGCGCTTCTGATCGGGGAACCGGCCTGCATTCCTTTCGAGGGAGTGCGGGCCGGTTCACGCGAAGGCGAACGGGCGGGACCGGGAAACAGCGGCATCCTCCGTCGCTATCCAAACGGGCGTAGTTCATCGCCCTCTGAATCAATCCCCGCCGATTGATCCAGATAGTCCGTCCGACACCCGACCATCGTGCCGTGTGATCGAGCGGAGGAACGCGCTTCGCCGTCGACCGACTGATCCTGGCCTGATCCACCTTGCCGAGGCGGTCGAACCGGAACGCACACAGGCAATGCGGCCACACTGATCGCCCCCAAGCAAAACTACCCCCGCCCTAAATCCCCACTCTATTGATCGGCAATGCTATCCCGGCCATTCTCCCACGTAATACAGGGAGATTACGCATGGCATTGTCGTTGGCGCTGATTCTGGCGCAGGTCGCCACGCCGGTGGTGCCCGAACCGGTCGCGCCCGCAACCGCCACCCCCGCACAGGCCACACCGGCAGAGGCCACACCCGAAACCGAGACCACACAGGACCCGCCGCGCGCCGATACCGGCCGCCTTGCCCCCGCACAGGGCGGCGGGGACATCGTCGTCACTGCCCGCCGCCGGGTGGAAACGGTGCAGAGCGTGCCGATCGCGATCTCGGTCATCGGCGGCACGACGCTGGCCGATACCGGGGCGTACAACGTCAACCGCCTGACCCAGCTGCAACCGACGCTGCAATTCTATTCGACCAACCCGCGCAATTCGGCCGCCAATATCCGTGGCTTGGGCGCGCCGTTCGGTCTTACCAACGACGGTATCGAACAGGGCGTCGGCATCTATGTCGATGGCGTCTATTACAGCCGCATCGCCTCGGCGACGTTCGACTTCACCGACACCGAACGGATCGAGGTCCTGCGCGGGCCGCAAGGGACCCTCTATGGCAAGAACACCACGGCGGGCGCGATCAACATCACCACCCGCAAGCCGAGCTTCACCCCCGAAGCCCGCGTCGAACTCACCACCGGCAACTACGACTTCATCCAGGCCAAGGCATCCGCCTCCGGCCCGATCGTCGATGGCAAGCTCGCCGCGCGCATCTCCGCCTCGGTCACCTCGCGGCGCGGCACGATCCGCAACACCGTGCTGGGCGGCTATGCCAATGCGCAGGATAACCAGAGCGTGCGCGGCCAGTTGCTGTGGACGCCCGCGCCCAATCTCGATGTGACGCTGTACGGCGATTATGGTCATCAGAACCCCGATTGCTGCGCGCAGATCTATGTCCGCACCGGCACGACGCAGCGCCCGCTGAACCGGCAATATGCCGCGCTCGCCGCCGCGTTCGGCTATGCCCCGCCCTCGACCAATGCCTTTGACCGGCTGACCGACCTCGACACGCCGTTGCGTGCGCGACAGGAACTGGGCGGGGTCTCGCTGGTCGGCAATCTCGACCTTGGCGGGGCGACGCTGACCTCGGTCAGCGCGTGGCGTTTCTGGAACTGGGACCCGTCGAACGACCGCGACTTCACCGGCCTGCCGATCACCACCGTGTCGGCCAATCCGTCGCAGCAGCGCCAGTGGAGCCAGGAACTGCGCATCGCGTCGAACGGCAAACGTGCCGTCGATTACGTCGCCGGCCTGTTCTATTTCCACCAGACGATCGATACGCAGGGGTTGCAGGTCCAGGGGCCGGCCGCGTCGCGCTTCCTGCTCAACCCCGGCAGCGTCACCCCGGGCAGCGCCGGCTGCGCGTCCGTCACGGCGGCCGCCTGCAACCCGGCGGTGCTGAACGGCCTGACCGCGCGCAACACCATCGGTTTCTCGAACACCAGCGCGGCGGTGTTCGGCAAGGCGACGTGGCACATCACCGACGCGCTCTCGATCGCGCCGGGGGTGCGCGTCAATTACGACAAGAAGACCGGCGATTACGTCTCGGTCGTCACCACCGGCAGCGGATCGACCACGCTGACCAACGACCAGCGCGGCGTGCTCGCCCCGCAGTCGTATCGCCCCGATTTCGACGACTGGAACGTGTCGGGCGACGTGACCCTCGCCTATGACGTGGCGCGCGACGTCCATGCGTACGCGACCTATGCCCGCAGCTATAAATCGGGCGGCATCAACCTGTCGGGCCTGCCATTGGACGGCAGCAACAACCCGATCCTCGCGGCGGCGCAGGTGAAGCCCGAACAGGTCAATCATTACGAGCTGGGGCTGAAGACCCAGTGGCTCGACCGGCGGATCACCGCCAATCTCGCCGCCTTCTGGACCGATATCGGCGATTATCAGGCGACGGTGACCAACGGACAGCTGGGCGTGCTGCGCGGCTACCTCGCCAATGCGGAGGCGGTGCGCACCCGCGGCGTCGAGCTCGACACCGCCTTCCGCCCGACCGAGCGGCTGAACCTCTATGCCAACGCCGCCTATACCGATGCGAAGTACGTCCGCTTCACCGACGCCCCCTGCCCGCCCGAATTGTCGGGCGGCAGCGCGCCGGCGACGGGGCAGCAGACCAGCCCGGCGGGCACCGCCGGCGGCATCAGCCCGTCGGCCTGCGACGTATCGGGACAGCGCCTGCCCGGCATCTCGAAATGGGCGTTCAGCTATGGCGCCGAATATACCCTGCCGGCAAAGATCGGGACCACCGACGGCAATGCCTATCTCGGTTTCGACGGCAGCTATCGCTCGCGCTTCTCGTCCAACCCGTCGCCCTCGGCCTATACGTATATCGACGGCTACAGCCTCGCGAACTTCCGCCTCGGCTACCGCGCGGACGATGGATGGAACGCCTTCCTGTGGCTGCGCAACGCGTTCGACCAGAATTACTACGAACTGCTCGCGACCCAGTCGGGCAATACCGGCCTGATCGTCGGGCAGCCGGGCGATCCGCGGACGTACGGCGTGACGATCTCGGCGTCGTTCTGAGGGGAAGCGTTCCCCGGCGGAGGCCGGTTATCCCTTTTTCGGCGGATTTCGGCGGAAAAGGGATAATGGTTCACGCGAAGGCGCGAAGGGCGCGGAGAAAAGAAAGATAAGGGTTCGCGCAGAGACGCAGAGACGCGGAGGAGTTGCGATCCGGGTGAGCGCTCGCGATCGGGAGACACCTCTCCCCGCTGACAGATAGAGGAAGGCCGCTTGCGCGGGGGTGGCATCCGCCAAAGGCGCAACCCCTCTGCGTCCTTTGCGCCTCTGCGCGAATCCATTCCTTCTTAAATCTTCGCGTCTTCGCGCCTTCGCGTGAACCCCCTCCTTCTTTTCCCTCCGCGTCTTCGCGTGAACCAATCTGCAAGCAGGTTACCTCACCGCCCGGTCAGCGCATAATCCTGTACCAGCACCCCGGCAGGAACATGCCACGCCGCCGAAATCGCCCGGATCATCGGCAGCGTCAGTGCCCGGCGGCGGCTCAGTATCTCGGTCGCGCGCGACTGCCCGATCAGCATGGCCAGTTGCGCACGGGTATAGCCGTTCATTTCCATCGCTGCCTCGATGGCTCGTACCGGATCGAGCGGCTCGATCGGCCAGCGCTGCCGTTCATAGGTTTCGACCAGCGTCACCAGCACGTCGAGCCGGTCCCCTGCTTCGGTTCCTTCCTCGGCACCCCATAACGCTTCGATCTCACGAAGCGCATCCTCATGATCGGCATCGCTCCGGATCGGGCGAATATGCATGGCTGCGTTTCCTTCCATCAAAACAGGCTCACCGTCAGGGCATCGATCCGGTCATATTCGGGATGGGTACCAATGAACTTCACGAACGCGATCGATCGCCGCCAATCGAACGCCACGATCATCCGGTAATCGCCACCAGCTACCTCGAACCGTACCCGTTCCCCGTTCAGCGCCTTTGCCTTCGAAAAATCGGCCATGACATCCAACGGGTTCTGCCATGCGGCAGCGGCTGCCACTTCATGCCAATGCTTCAACGACGCTTCGGCAGCGGGATGCCGTTCCCAAAAGGCGATCAACCGGTTTCGGGCGATGATCCGCATGACGACCTTATAAAGCTTCCCAATATGGGAAACAAGTTGGTTTCCCATATTGGGAAGCAACCATGGTCCTTGCCGTGCCGTTCCGGGCAGTCCGCCCCCCGCCCGCGTCAGGCCGCTTCGGCAAGCGCGACATGATCGACCACCCGGTTGCGTCCCGCATCCTTGGCGGCATAGAGCGCGGCATCGGCCTGCGCGATCAGCTTTTCCCAACTCGTGCCGCCCCGGCCGGTCCGGCTGCACCCCAGGCTGATCGTACAGTGAATTTCCTGGCCGTCGGCGACGACGATCGGCGTTTGCTCGATCGCCGACCGGACGCGTTCGGCCAGGTCGACGGCGGTCAGGGGCGATGCGGGCGCGAGCAGGATCATGAACTCCTCGCCGCCGACCCGGCCGACCAGATCGCCCGGACCCACGGTCTCGCCGATCCGTCGCGCCACCGTCGCCAGCACCGCATCGCCCGCCGGGTGCCCCCAGCGGTCGTTGACCTGCTTGAAATGATCGATGTCGAGCAGGATCAGCCGCACCTCGCCCGCGTTGCGGTCGACCGCGGCGATCCGCTGCGCGCCCGCCTCCCACATCACCCGCCGGTTCGACAGACCGGTCAGCGTGTCACAGGTGGCATATCGGATCAACCGTTCGTCCAGCTGCCGCGCGATCATCCACAACAGGCAGATCGCGATCATCCACGACAGCAGCAGCCGGACGATCAACGCCACGATCGAACTCAGCTCGAACGCCGCGATCCCCTGGGTCTCGATCAGTACCGGCACCGTGCGCATCGCCATCGTCACCGCCCAGGCGAAATGGAACACCGCCGCCAGCCTTGCCGGCGGCCGATGCGATGTATCGGCATCGCGCCACAATACGACGCCGGTGGCGATCGTCAGCAGGCCGCGCAACATGACGCCGATCACCAGCATGACGCCGTAATCGGGCACGGGCCGCGACAGGGCATAGGCCACTTCGACGATGGCGATGCACCCGGCAACCGCGATCGGCCAGTTGTCGCGGGCGGGGCGATGCAGCAGGCGGTTGGTCGCGACCAGCGACAGCGCGGTTCCGGCATCGATCGTCAGGTTCGCGATCAACTGGCCACGGGGCAGCACCAATCCGACGGCAGTGGACGCCAGCAGCAGAAACCCAATGGTGAGCAGGCCATAGGCCGCAGCCCAGTACAACAGGCTGTCCGACCGTTTCAGGTAATCGGTCACCCGCCAGAAGCCAAGGAACAACAATGCGGTAGCAAACGATGTCAGTCCATTGACGAACAACATCGTTGTCAGATCGATCGGATGGGCATCGACATGCATGAACCATCCGATAGTCCGATACTATTAAGGAATCATCCTATCTGCCGGGCGACGGATCGGCATGATTACTTGCAGCGGCCAACGTCCGGCACAGGCGGTTCGGACGGACGCGCGGCGCAGACCGGGGCCGCAAGCAGCATCCGGTGCCCGTTTGCCGACACGCCGGAGCACGCGTTTTCCGGCGGACTTCGACCCCCGTCCCCCACGCACCGGAACCCTTGTGCCACTCCGACCGCTCGGCCACCCATGACCGACGAACCCACCCGCCCCGGCCGCGCCGTTCCCTCTGGCCGCCTGTCGCGCCTGTCCGGCTTCGGGCGTCTGGCCGGCGGCATCGCCGGGGGCGTGCTCGCCGAAGGGGCGCGGCGATTGGCGAGCGGTGAACGCCCGCGCATGGGCGACCTGATCCTCACCCCCGCCAATGCCAAGCGCATGGCCGACCGCCTGTCGCACCTGCGCGGGGCGGCCATGAAGCTCGGGCAGATGATCTCGATGGACGCGGGCGACCTGTTACCCCCCGAACTGGCCACGATCCTCGCCCAGCTGCGCAATCAGGGTCAGCCGATGCCGCCCGCGCAGCTCGACCGGCTGCTGATCGCCGAATGGGGCGCGGACTGGCGCAGCAAGCTCGCCAAGTTCGACGCGAACCCGATCGCCGCCGCCTCGATCGGGCAGGTCCATCGCGCCGAGCTGAAGGACGGCCGCCGCCTCGCGATCAAGGTCCAGTATCCCGGCGTGCGCGAGAGCATCGACGCCGATGTCGACAATGTCGCGACGCTGCTGCGCGTCTCCAACCTGTTGCCGCGCGAGCTGGACCTGAAACCCCTACTCGCCGAGGCCAAGCGTCAACTGGCCGACGAAGCCGATTATCTGCGCGAGGCCGACGCCATGCGCCGCTATGGACAGCGCCTTGCCGGCGACCCGCGCTATGTCGTCCCCGCGCCGGTCGACGCGCTGACCACGCCGCGCATCCTGACCATGGACTATATCGACGGCACCCCGATCGAGGATCTGGCGACCGCACCGCAAGCCGCGCGCGACGCGGCGATGACCGCGCTGATCGACCTCGTCTTGCGCGAACTGTTCGACTTCGCCGAGATGCAGACCGATCCCAATTTTGCCAATTATCGCTGGCAGGCCGACAGTGGCCGGGTCGTCCTGCTCGATTTCGGCGCGACGCGCCCCGTGCCGCCCGACACCGCCGATGCGTACCGCCGCCTCATCGCCGCCGGCCTCGCCCACGACCGCGACACGATCCGCGACGTGGCGGTCGAAACCGGCTTTCTGGGTGCCGCCGCCGTGGCAGCGCATCGCGGCGCGGTCGACCGGATCATCGCCGCGATCGACGACGCGATGGCCCGTCCCGGCCCCTTCGACTTCGGCGACCGCGCCTTCGTGCCGGTGGTCCGCGAGGAAGCCCGCACCCTCGCCACCGACCGCGCGACGTGGCACGTGCCGCACGTCGAAACGCTGTTCGTCCAACGCAAGATCAGCGGCACGGCGCTGCTCGGCGCACGACTGAAGGCCAAGGTCGACGTACGGGGGATGGCGGCGAAGGCGACGAGTCGACCTGTCGACATGTAGACCTAAAGCGTCGCTTCTGGGATCTCTCGGCAATAGCGCGCAGCGGGAGCCGCATGAGGCCCCAGCCTTCGCTCAGGCGACGCTTCCGGTTGGTTGGATCGGATCCTGATCGCATCGGTCGCCGCACTATAGGCCTCATAGGCCGGATCCGCATTCATACGAAACGCAGCGAAACTGCTCCCCTCCCCGGAAGGGAGGGAAGATGCTGAAGGTCGATCGCCCCTAGTCCTTTAAATAGCGCAGGCTGTTGCCGTACCGCATATTGATCTCGGTCCGTAGCGCTGCCCGATCGACACCGGTCCGATGCATCGCCCGATATTTCGCCTCGAGCCGATCGGACACCTCCACCGCTGGTGTGACCCGCCTTGCTTCGGCATCGGCCAGCCCCCGCGCGATCGCCGCGTCGATCCGGGCAAGATCATCGCCTGCATCACCGCCTTCTGGCTTCGTCGTCATGACGATCTCCCTCGCTCGACCGGTCCATCTTTCCGATCCGATCTCGACAGGATAGCCTGTCATCCCATGTCCGCCAACGAGACACCACTCCCCGCCGACGCTGCCCTGCTGGCAGCTCTGGATGCATCAATCGCCGAAAGCCTCGTCGAAATGCGGATTGGCGGCGGCATCGACCCCGACCTCGCTGTGGAGCGGATCCTCGCCAGCCTGCAGACACAGAGCACATAACCCTTTCCTACCTGCCCCGCCCCCGTCATGCTCGGCCGGTTCGGCCGGACGCGCGCCACCTGTCCGTGAAAACGTTTCTGCGTGGCACCTTTGCAACCTTTGCCCGCCCGAACCCCTCGCTGGACGGTCCGTGGCGTACCCGGTATCGAGTAGGAATACGCCGGGCGACGGACAAAACCGGGGGGTGGCAAGATGATGGGGCAGGTCGGGGAACCGGCGCGACGGATCGAGGGGTGGAAGTCGATTGCCGCCTATCTCGGCCGCGACCGCTCGACCGCGATCCGCTGGGCGCGGGAGCGCGGCCTGCCGGTCCATGCCCTGCCCGGTGGCCGCGCCCGCAGCGTCTATGCGCTGGCCCATGAACTCGATGCGTGGATTTCGGGGCAGGAGGCACTGCCGCCTGACCCGGCACTGGCCGATCCTGCTCCCGCCATACCCGCCCCGGCACCACCGGCCAGCCCCGCCATCGACCCGCTGGCGCTGCCCCGCCCGGCCCCGCCGCGCCGCTGGCCGATCGTGCTGGGCGCGCTGGCGCTGCTGGGGGTGAGTGTCGCCGGGATCGAGTGGATCGGGCCCTCGCCCGACCGGCTCGACGCGCCGACCCACGCGCGCTTCGTTGCCGCCCGCGACGACGTGGCGATGCGCAGCGCCGCGCGCCTGCACGCCGCCACCGCCACGCTGACCCGCCTCGCCCACGACCATCCCGGCAATGTCGAGGTGCAGGAGGCGCTGGCCGAGGCATGGGTGCTGACCCGCGAATTCGGATCGGCGTCCGACACGCTCTGCATCGGCCGGGCCCGCGCGGCGGCGGCGGCGGCCCGCGCGATCGATCCGCGCTCGGCGGTCGCCGACCGGGTCGACGGGGTCATCGCCTATTGGTGGGACGGCAAACCGCAACGGGCCGGCGAACTGTTCCGACGCGCGATCGCGCATGCCCCGGGCGACCCGCTGGCGCATCTATGGTATGCCAATATCCTTGCCGACAATGGCGAGGACGCCGCCGCGCAGCGCGCGTTCGACGCCGCGCGGACGCTGGCACCGGGCGCGCCATGGCTGCTTGCCGATTATGGCTGGGGACTGTGGTCGGCAGGGCGGACGGAGCAGGCGCAGGCACTGCTCACCACCGTCGCCACCCAATATCCGACGCTGGCCAGCGTCCACGACGCGCTGAGCGTCACCGCGCTCGCCGAGGGGGATCTCGCCGGCTATGCCCACCATCTCGCCATCCGTGCCCAGGTGCGCGGCGAACCCGAACTCATCGCCTATAGCGCCGCGCTCCGGCGCACGATCGACAGCGACCGGCGGGCCGGCATCGGACGGGCCACGACTTATGCGGTGATCCTCAGCCGTGCGGTGTCGATCACCCAGAATGACGACCTGCCCGACCATAGCTGGCCGGCGTTCGTTGCCGCGGTCGCGGGCGACCGGGCAGCGCTGCTCGCGATCCTCGACGATGCGCGGGCGCGGGGCGAACGATGGGGATCGGCCGGATTCGTCCGCCGCATCCGGGCGCATTTTGCCGGCGACGCGCGGATCGATGCCGCGCTGCGGGCGCTGGCACAGCCACGGATCGACACCGCCTGACCGGTCGATCCACCTGATTCCGCACCGATTTCGCGGTATCACCACCCGATGCGACGCTTTGCGACACCTTGCCACCGGACGATTCCGGTGCGGCGGGCCTAGCATCGAACCGTTCGGTAACGATCGGTTCGGGGGAGGCATATGGCGGGGGTACGCACGGTCGTTTCGACCGAATGGAGGAAGGTCGCGGACCATGGATCGGGGGATCGTGGCCGCGACCTGTATTGGCAGGGCCGCGTCGATCAGGCGGACGAGGCCGGCGCACTGATCGACGCCAGCGGTCGCATCCTGCGCACGACGCCGGCTTGCGACGCGCTGCTGGTCACCGGTGGCGACGGCGTGGCGCGCTGGACACTGCTGCCGTGCGAACAGGCGCGGGTCGACACTGTGCTCGCCCGTGCCACCGCGCGGATCGCGCCGGAGGCGGCGGCATTACGCTATCACGCCGCCCCCGATCGTGCGCCGCTGATCCTGATCGCGCGGCCGGTGCCATGGGCGATGCGGCTGCTGCACGCCACGCCCGGCGCGGCGGTGGTGACGCTGATCGACCCGGCCGAGCGTCCTGCGCCGGCATCACAGCTGTGGCGCGAGGCGTTCGACCTGACCCCCAGCGAGGTCGCGCTCGCCGCGCTGCTGATGGCGGGCCATTCGCTGGAATCGGCGGCGGCGGCGCGCGACTGTCGCCAGACGACGCTGCGCGTCCATCTGCGCCACATCTTTGCCAAGACCGGCGTGTCGCGGCAGGCCGATCTGGTCAGCCTGCTGGCGCGGATCGGACGGGGATAGGGGCGATATTCGATCCACCAGCGTGGATGCGGCACCGGCCCGCTCTCCCACCCGGCCACCCATTCAGGATACGCTGTGGGTGGCCGGGTGCGGGTAGCCCAGCAAAGTACTACTTTGCTGGGACCCGTGGGGGAGCGGGCCGGTGCCGCTTTGATCCAGCTTGGCTGGATCAGATCAACGATCTCAGTCCGACCCGAAGATGTCGCGCGTGAACAGCTTGGTCCCGATATCGGCCAGTTCGGGCGCGGCGCGGTTGGCGATCACCACGTCGCACTCGGCCTTGAACGCATCGATATCCTTCACGACCTTCGATCCGAAGAAATTATCCTCGTCGAGGCTCGGTTCGTACACGACGACCTCGATCCCCTTCGCCTTCACCCGCTTCATGATCCCCTGGATCGACGACTGGCGGAAATTGTCCGATCCGGCCTTCATCGTCAGGCGGTACACGCCGACCTTCTTCGGGCGGCGCGCGATGATCTGATCGGCGAGGAAATCCTTGCGGGTGCGGTTCGCATCGACGATCGCGCGGATCAGGTTCTGCGGCACTTCCGAATAGTTCGCCAGCAGCTGCTTGGTATCCTTGGGCAGGCAATAGCCGCCATAGCCGAAGCTCGGATTGTTGTAATGCATGCCGACCCGCGGATCGAGGCCGACGCCCTCGATGATCTGCTTGGTGTCCATGTCGCCGGCGATCGCATAGCTGTCGAGTTCGTTGAAGAAGGCGACGCGCATCGCGAGATAGGTGTTGGCGAACAGCTTGATCGCCTCCGCCTCGCGGCTGTCGGTGAACAGCACGGCCACGTCCTTCTTCTCGGCACCCTGCAGCAGCAGGTCGGCGAAGATCTTCGCGCGTTCCGACCGTTCGCCGACGATGATCCGCGACGGGTGTAGATTGTCGTACAGCGCGCGGCCTTCGCGCAGGAATTCGGGACTGAACACCACGTTCGGCGCGTTCAGCCGCTGGCGGACTTCATCGACGAAGCCGACCGGGATGGTCGACTTGACGATGATCGTCGCCTGCGGCGCGGCGGCCGCCGCCTTGCTGATGACCGCCTCGACCGAGCTGGTGTTGAACTTGTCGGTTTCGACGTCGTAATTGGTCGGGGTGGCGACGATGACATAGTCGGCACCGTCCAGCGCCTGAGCGGCATCGGTGGTCGCGGTCAGGTCGAGCGTGCGTTCGGCGAGGAAGCGTTCCAGCTCGGCATCGACGATCGGCGACTGGCGGCCGTTGACCAGCGCGACGCGATCTTCCGAAATGTCGACGGCGACGACGGTGTTGTGCTGCGCCAGCAGCACCGCGTTCGACATGCCCACATAGCCAAGCCCGAAAACCGCGATCTTCATGTTCGTAGCACCCCTTGCCCGCCCGGCGCATCGCCGCATGAGGAAACCGCCTAGCCCCGGAACGGGCACGCAACAACCCCCCTGAATGCGGCGTCCCGGACGGCGAAGCGCTTCGATCCGGGGCAAATTCCGGTTTTCCCGATCGAAAAATGTTGCATTGCAAAAAAGCGATGCCGGCCCGAGCGGCCGGTGCCGTGACAGGCACCGACCGCCAGCAAGCCGCTACAGCACGAAATCGCCCGCGCCGAGCGACGCCGCATACACCAGGAACGCGAAGTCGGCGACGCCGTCACGGTTGCTGTCACCCTGCACCAGTAGATAGCCGTCCGCCGCCGTCTGATAGCGTAGCTCGAACGTCGTGTGGGTCGTCGTCGTGAACGCGGCGGTGCCGATGAAGGTGAACGCCTGGTTCCCGCTGGCGCTCGACGGGTCGATCGTCGCGAGGTCGATGCGATCGCCGTCCGTCGCGACGAAGTCGGTGATCCGGTCGAGCAGATCGGCCGTTCCGAAATCGCTCACCTTGGTAAAGACGAAGCGATCCGCCCCTGTACCGCCGGTCATCACGTCGCCGCCGGTGCTGCCGGTCAGCACGTCGCTGCCCGTACCGCCCTCCAGCGTATCGTTGCCGCTGCCCGACGACAGCGTGTCGTTGCCGTCGAGACCCCGCAGCACATCGGCACCGCTGCCGGACGTGATCGTGTTGCCAAGGGCGTTGCCGGTGCCGGCGAAGGCCTTGCTGCTGGAATAGGTAAGTTTTTCCAGGTTGGCGCCCAGCGTGTAGCTGACCAGCGAGGTGGTGACCGTGTCGGTCCCCTCGCCGACCGCCTCGACGATCACGTCGCCGATATTGTCGACCACATACCCGTCGTCGCCGGTGCCGCCGGTCAGCGTGTCGGCCCCGGCCCCACCACTGAGCGTATCGTTGCCGGCACCGCCGGTCAGCGAGTCCGCATATTTCCCGCCGGTCAGGGCATTGGCGACGTCGTTGCCGATGCCGGTGAAGCCGGTGGTGCCGTTGTAGCTCAGGCTTTCGAAATCGGCGGCGAGCGTGAAGCTGGCGAGCGAGGTGACGATCGTGTCGGTGCCGCCGCCGGCCGCCTCGACGATCACGTCGGCGATGTTGTCGACATAATAGGTGTCGTTGCCGATGCCGCCGTCCATCGTGTCCGCCCCGGCCCCGCCGGTCAGCGTGTCGTTGCCGACCAGGCCATAGAGCAGGTCGTTGCCGCTGCCGCCGGTCAGGGCATTGGCAAGTTCGTTGCCGGTGCCGGTGAACGCCCCGGTGCCGGTGAACGCGACACTCTCGAAATTGGCGGCCAGCGTGTAGCTGTTCCGCGCCGTACGCACCGTATCGCGGCCGCCATTCGCCGCCTCGATCAGCAGGTCGTTGCCGTCGAGGACATAGACGTCGTTGCCCGACCCGCCGTCGAGCGTATCGTCGCCCGCGCCACCGTCGAGCGTATCGTCGTCACCCTCCCCGACCAGCGAGTCATTGCCCGCGCCGCCGACGAGTTTGTCGTCGCCGGCACCGCCGCGCAGCGTATCGTTGCCGCTGCCGGCGGTCAGGGTGTTGGCAGATGCGTTGCCGGTGCCGGTGAACGCCGCGGTGCCGGTATAGGTGACCGCTTCGAAATACAGCGCCAGCGTCCAGTTCGACAGGCCGGTGACGATGGTATCGGTGCCGCCACCCGACACTTCGACCAGCGTGTCGGTGGTGGTGTCGACGAGATAGGTGTCGTTGCCCGATCCCCCCTCCAGACGGTCGACGCCCGCGCCGCCGTCGAGCGTGTCGTTGCCCGACCCGCCCGACAGCGTGTCGTTGCCCGCCCCGCCGGTCATGCGGTTGCTCGATGCGTTGCCGGTGCCGACGAAGCCGGCGGTGCCGGTATAGACGAGGTTCTCGACGTTCGCGAACGATGCGATGGTCAGGTTGCCGAGCGCGGTGCGGACCGTGTCGGTGCCCCCGCCCGACGATTCCACGACGATATCGGTCGACAGATCGACCAGATAGGTGTCGTCGCCGGTGCCGCCGACCATCGAATCCGCGCCCGTGCCGCCGATCAGCGTGTCGTTGCCCGAGCCACCGCTCAAGGTGTCGGCCAGCGCACCACCGGTGATGACGTTGGCAAGAGCATTGCCGGTGCCGACGAAGCGCAGGCCCCCGGTATAGGTCAGGTTTTCGACATTGGTCAGCGACGCGATCGAATAGGTGCTGATCGTCGCCACCGATCCGCCGGGCAGATCGGCCTCGACCGTGTCGATGCCGCCGCTCGCCGCCTCTACGATCACGTCAGCGGCATCCTCGACCCGGTAGAGGTCGTTGCCGCTGCCGCCGGTCATCGTGTCGATACCGTCGCCGCCATCGAGGATGTCGTTGCCGGTGCCGCCGATCAGGATGTCGTTGCCGTTGCCGCCGTCGAGGCTGTCATTGCCCGCCGGCCCGCCGTCCAGCGTGTCGTTGCCGCCGAAGCCGCGCAGCGTGTCGTCGCCCTCGCCGCCCGTACGGTTGTCGGGGGCGTCGTTGCCGTCATAGACGATGCCGGTATTGCCGTCGCTGGGCACCAGATCCTGATCGGTGAAGCGCAGCAATTCGACGCCGGTGATCGTGTCGTCGCCATCGGGGCCAAGCCCGCCGCGATTGTCGACGACGCGGAACACGCCCGGCGATTCCTGCGTGATCGTATAGTCGGCGCGGACCGAGGAATAGATGGCGATATCATAGCCGTTGCCGCCATCGATCCGATCGTTGCCGCCGCCGCCGACCAACCGGTCGTCGCCGGCACCGCCCAGCAACACGTCGTTGCCGGCCCCGGCGTCCAGCGTATCGGCACCGCTGTCGTCGCCGCCGGTCAGCGTGTCCGCCGCCGACGATCCGGTGATCCGGTCGTTGCCGTCGCCGCCATACAGGTTCGCGCCGCTGCCGCCGATCGTGTCGTCGCCGGCCCCGCCATCGAGCCACGCATCGGCGGTTCCGCCCAGCAGATCGTTGCCGAGACCGCCGAGCAGCGTGCCCGACCCGGACAGCGTGTCGTTGCCGGCACCGCCGTCCATCCGGTTGGCCCCGTCGCCATCGTTCAGCACGTCGTTGTCGGCCCCGCCGTCGAGCGTGTCGTCGCCCGATCCGCCGGTCAGCGTATCGCTGCCCGCGCCGCCCGACAGACTGTCGTGGTTGGCATCGCCCGCCAGCACGTCGTTGCCGGTGCCGCCGTCGATGGTGTCGTTGCCGAAGCCGCCGGTGACGGTATCGTTGCCGGTCCCGCCCACCAGGCTGTCAGCCCCGTCGAAACCGTCGATCAGGTCGTCATTGTCGCCGCCATCGACCGTATCGTTGCCGGCCCCGGCGAACAGCGCGTCGTTGCCGCTGCCGCCCGCGATCGAGTCATCGTCGTTATAGCCGAAGATGCGGTCATTGCCGGCCGCGCCGATCAGCGTGTCGTTACCCGATTCCCCGAGCAGATAGTCGTCGAGCGCGGTGCCGGTCAGCGCATTGGCACCGTCGTCGCCGCGCAGCACGCTGCCGCCGACCGCCCCTTGCGTCACATCGGCGAACTGGATCGTTTCCATGCCGGTCAGGAAATCGGTGCCGCCGCCGCCGCGATTGTCGATGACGTACACGCCGCCATCGCCCGCCGCGACGGTGAAGTTGGCACGCTGGCCGCCGATGATCGCCCGGTCGGTGCCCGCCCCGCCGATCAGCGTGTCGCTGCCCTCGCCGGCGGTCAGCATATCGTCGCCATCGCCACCGTCGAGCAGGTCGTTGCCGCTGCCCGTGGTCAGGATGTCGACCCCCTCGCCGCCCGACAGCGTGCCGCCGCCGGTCAGCGTATCGTTGCCGGCATCGCCCGACAGGACACCGAAGCCGGTCAGCGCGTCGTTGCCGGCCCCGCCCGACAGCGTATCGACGCCCGAACCGCCGGTCAGGATGTCGTTGCCATCCTCGCCATACAGCGCGTCGTCGCCCGACCCGCCGTCGATCGTGTCGGCATCCATGCCGCCCTGGATCAGGTCGTTGCCGCTATCGCCGAACAGGCTGTCGAGGCCCGATCCGCCATAGATGCTGTCGTCGTCGTCCCCGCCGCGCAGCGTGTCGTTGCCGCCGCCGATCGTCTCGACGCCCAGTACCGGACCACCTACGGCCAAACCGGTGACCGGATCGACCGGTTGGGTGATGGTCAGGTCGCCGCCGGCCAGAATATCCTCGCCGATGCCGCCGACGATCGAGTCATTGCCGGTGCCGCCGACGACCAGATCGTCGTCGTCGCCGCCGTCGAGCAGGTCGTCGCCCGCCTCGCCATAGATGCGGTCGGCTTCGGTGCCGCCATCGATGCTGTCGTTGCCGGCCCCGGCGAGGATGCTGTCCTCACCCGCCAGACCGCGGATCGAGTCGTTGCCACCCTGTCCTTCGAGCGTGTCGTCGCCCGATCCGGCGAAGCGCGGCCCCGACGGATTGGTGACGTTGACCACGCCCGACGACGATCCGGTGGTGATGTCGCCGATCGTGTCGTTGCCCGATCCGCCGCGCAGCCAGACGCCGGGGTTGGCCTGGGCGATGTAGTCGGCATCGTCGAAGCGCAGCACGCGGACATTGGTCAGCCTGTCGGTGCCCTCGGGCGATCCGGGGCGGTTGTCGGTCACGGTGACGACGCCGTTGCTCTCGGTCACGGTGAAGTCGTTGCGATTGCCGTAATAGCGGACGATGTCGGGGGTCAGCGCGCCCGACCCGCCGCCGTCGATGGTGTCGTTGCCGCCGTTGCCTGCGAGGAAATCGCCGCCGCTGCCGCCGTCGATGACATCGTTACCGGCACCGCCCGAAATCCAGTCGGCACCGCCGCCGCCGAGCAGCGAATCCTCGCCATAATTGCCGTAGAGGACGTCGTCGCCCTCGCCACCGTCCAGCGTCTGCGCACCGTCATACCCGCTGAGCTCGGTACCGTAGAGCGTGTCGTTGCCGGCATCGCCAAAGCCGATCGCACCGGTCCGGACGCCGAGCGCGTCATTCCCCGCCTCGCCACGCAAAATGCCGTAGCCGTAGATGGCGTCGTTGCCATCACCGCCCAGCGCGTTGCCCGATCCGATGGTGATGCTGTCGTTGCCGGCCTCGCCCAGCAACTGGCCGCTGCCCGACAGGACGTCGTCGTCCTCGCCGCCGCTCAAGGTGCCGTCGCCATAGAGCGCGTCGCGACCGGTGCCGCCAACCAGTTCGTCGGTACCGCCGCCGCCGGTGAGGACATCGTCGCCATCGCCGCCGAGCGCCCGGTCGTTGCCGGTGCCGCCATCGATGGTGTCGTTGCCAATGCCGCCGTCGAGGCTGTCATTGCCCGCGCCGCCGAACAGCTGGTCGTCGTCGCTGCCGCCCAGCAGCGTGTCGTTGTCGGCCCCGCCGTCGAGCACGTCATAGCCGACGCCGCCGTCGATCAGGTCGGCTCCGCGTCCGCCGAAGATGCGGTCGTTGCCGCCCAGACCGAACAGGCGGTCGTCGCCCCGGTCCTGATCGGGATCGTCGATGCCGTTGGCCGGGGCGGTGACCCCGGCCGGCAGACCCGCGCCGCTGATCGAATCGTCCAGTTCGGTGCCGGTCAGCGTGTCGTTGCCCGCCGTTCCGTTGAACACCATGCCCGCCGTCGCTGCCGACAGGGCGAAGGCGGCGTTGGCGAAGGTCGCCCGTTCGACGCCCGACAGGCGATCGGTGCCGAGGTCGTTGCCGTCGCGGCGATTGTCGACGACGAAATAGCCGCCATTGCCGTCGCGGATCACCGAGGCGCTCTCACGCGCCATTTCGAACGAGGCGGTATCCTCACCATCGCCGCCGACCAGCATGTCGCTGGCATCGCCGCCCGACAGCCAGTCGTTGCCGGTCCCGCCGATCAGGCTGTCGGCTCCCCAATTGCCATAGACGACGTCGTTGTCGGCCCCGCCGTCGAGCGTCTGCGCGCCGTCATAGCCCGTGGGCGACCAGCCCGACAGCGTGTCGTTGCCCGCCCCGCCGGTGCCGGTGCCGCCGGTGCCGACCTGCAACAGGTCCGCGCCGATCCCACCATCAAGGGTGCCATAGCCGGTGAGGCTGTCGTTGCCGGCATCGCCCGACAACAGCCCGGTGCCATAGAGGCGATCGTCATTGTCGCCGCCATAGAGCGAACCGTTGCCGTTCAGCGTGTCGTTGCCGGTGCCGCCGAGGATGCGGTTCAACCCGCCGACATCCTCGACATAATCGGCGTCCGCCCCGGCATCGATCGTGTCGTCGCCAAGGCCGCCATAGACGGTGTCGTTGCCGTCGCCCGCGCTGATCGAGTCCGTGCCGGTGCCGCCGTCGATATAGTCGTTGCCGGTCCCGCCGGTCAGCGTGTCCGACCCGGAATCGCCGGTCAGCACGTCATTGCCCGCCCCGGCATCGATGATGTCGTTGCCGTCGTCGCCGCCCAGACGGTCGTTACCGGCAAGGCCGGTGATGGTGTCGTTGCCGCTGTCGCCGATCAGGATGTCGTCGAACGCGGTGCCGGTCAGCACCAGCCCGACATTGCTGCCCGGCAGCGTCTGTTCGTCGCCGCTGTCGAACTGGAGCAGCTCGACGCCGTACACCCGGTCGGTGCCGTTGGGGCTGCCGCCGCGCAGGTCCTGCACGGTGATGCTGCCGTCGCTGTTGTTGACGATGCTATAGTCCGACCGGCGGCCGGTATAGACCAGCTTGTCGAAGCCCGACCCGCCATAGACGGTATCGGTCCCGCCGCCGCCCCAAAGGGTGTCGTCGCCCGCACCGCCGAGCAGCGTGTCGCTGCCGCTGCCGCCCGAGATCGAATCCGCGCCCGACCCGCCGTCGAGCAGCAGGTCGCTGGCATAATAGCCCGACAGCGTGTCGTTGCCGTCATTGCCCTGCCCGCTGCCGCTCGACACATAGACGACGTCGTTGCCGTCGCCGCCGCGCACCAGCCCCGATCCGTTCAGCGTGTCGTTGCCGCCCTCCCCGTCGAGCAGCCCGCTGCCGTTCAGCTGATCGTTACCCAAGCCGCCGGTCAGCGTGCCGTTGCCGCCGATCGTGTCGTTGCCGTCGCCGCCCGACAGGACGTTGCCGTTGTCGTCATAGTCGGTGATGCGATCGTCGCCCGCGCCGCCGTCGATCGTGTCGGCCCCTGCGCTCTGGACGATGGTATCGTTGCCGTCGCCGCCGGCGATGCTGTCGCCATCCACGCCGCCATCGATCCAGTCGGCACCGATGCCGCCGTCGATCGTGTCGACCCCGGCTTCGCCATAGAGCACGTCGTTGCCGGCGCTGCCCGCGACGCTGTCCGCGCCGGTGCCGGCGACGATCCGGTCGTTGCCGGCCGCGCCGTCGATCGTGTCGTTGCCGTCGCCGCCGGTGATGCTGTCGTCGAACGCGGTACCGGTCAGGCCGTCGGCGGCGGTCGTGCCGCTCACGACGATGCCGGTGTTGGCGGCGGTCACGTCGAAATCGAGGTCGGTGAAGCGCAGCGTGGTGATGCCGCGCACCTGATCGGTACCGTCGACGCCGCGCCCGTCGCGGTTGTCGGCGACGATATAGCCGCCATTGCCGTCGCGGATCACCGACGCGAAGGCGCGCGTCCCGCTATACAGCGCGACGTCGTAATCGCCGCCGCCGACGATCGTGTCGTCGCCATCGCCGCCGTCGAGCGTGTCGTTGCCCGCCCCGCCGTCGAGGCTGTCGTTATCGCCCGACACGCCCGGATAGCGCCCACCCGACAGCGTGTCGGACCCGTCGCCGCCCAGCAGCGTCTCACGCGTGCCATAGAAGCCGATCAGGCGATCGTCGCCGGCACCACCGTCCATGGTGACCGGCCCGCTCCACGGCCACGCGGTGGCAATCGTGTCGTTGCCCGCCTCGCCATAGGCCGCGCCCGACACGATGTTGATCGCGTCGTTGCCGATCCCGCCGAGCAGCGTTCCCGACCCCGACAGCGTGTCGATGCCGTCGCCACCGATCAGCGTGCCGTCACCCGACAGCGCATCGTTGCCGACGCCGCCATCGAGCAGCCCGCTGCCCGAGAGCGCGTCGTTGCCGATGCCGCCTTCCAGGGTGCCCGTTCCGATCAGCGTGTCGTTGCCGGTATCCCCGTACAGGCGGTTGCTGCCGAGGCTGTCCTCCAACCGGTCGTTGCCGGTGCTGCCGCGCAGCGTGTCCGACCCGGCATCGCCATACAGCCAGTCGGCATCGTCGCCGCCGTCGAGCACGTCCTGGCCCGTCCCGCCCCACAGCGTGTCGTCGCCCTCGCCACCCTCCAGCGTGTCGCGGCCCGACTGACCGTACAGCACGTCGTTGCCGACGCCGCCGCGCACCGAGTCATTGCCGAACCCGGCATCGATGATGTCGAAGCCCGAATTGCCATAGAGCGTGTCGTCGCCGGCCAGCGTGGCCGAGGTCAGCGTCGCATTGGGAATGCGGTCGTCGATGCCGGCGCTGTCCTGCCAGAAGATGCCGGGCGTGCTGACCAGCGCATATTCGTCGTCGTCGAACTGGAGCAGCTCGACCCCCGACAGCGTATCGGTGCCGAATGGGCTGCCGCTGCGCAGGTCGGTCAGGATCGTCGTGCCATTGGCCCCGGCGGTGATCGAGAAATCGGCCATCCGCCCGGCCACGCGAACCACGTCCGATCCGCTGCCGCCGTCGACGCTGTCGGCACCGGCACCGGCGAACAGCAGGTCGTCGCCGGTACCGCCCAGCAGCGTATCGGCCCCCGCGCCGCCATCGATCGTGTCGGCGTCCGCGCCGCCGTCCAGTCGGTCGGCCGACGCCGATCCGCGCAGGCTGTCATTGCCGGCATCACCGGTCATCTGCACGCCCGCACCCGCCGACGACGCGTCGAGCGTGTCGTTGCCGGCACCGCCCGTCGCGGTGCCGCTGTACAGCGACATCGCGTCGTCGCCGTCGCCGCCGTCGAGCGATCCCGACCCGAAGAGCTGGTCGTTGTCCGCCCCGCCCAGCAGGGTGCCGGTGCCGCTCAAGTAATCATTGCCCGCGCCACCCTCGATCCGGTTGGTGCCGGTCAGGTCGGTGATGGTGTCGTTGCCGGCATCGCCCAGCAGCGTGTCGTTGCCGGTATCGCCCTCGATCCGGTCGTCGCCGGCCCCGCCCGAGATCGAATCGTCGCCGCCATTGCCGTCGATGGTGTCGTTGCCCCCCAGCCCCTCGATCGTGTCGTTCGAGTTCGATCCCGGCAGCGAATCCGCCGCCTCGCTGCCCTGGATCAACAGGCCGATGCCGCTGGGCGAGATCGACGGCGTGAAGTTGTAGAGCGTCAGTTCCTCGGACACCGACGTGTCCATATTGCGCAGGACCGCGACCGTCTTCCAGCCCGTGGCGGTGCCGGCGGCATCAAAATCGACCTGCAGGAACAGTTCGCCCGCCGCGCCCAACAGGCGCATATGCCCGGTCAGGAACGGGTTCTGCCCGGCGGTGAAGTTGCTGAAATAGGCCACGACGTTCGACACGTCGAGCACGTCGCCGCCCGCCCCTGCGGTGAAATTCTGGATGACGTCGGCGGTGCCGTCGCCATAGCGCAGATAATAGCCGTTCAGGCGGAACACGTCCTGCCCGGCACCGCCATCGAGCGTGTCGACGACAGTGTCATAGCCGACATTGTCGAAAACATCGTCGCCGGCATCACCCGACACGACGCCGCGGACATAGCTGAACGTATCGTCGCCATCGCCACCCGATACGGTGTTCTGGCCATATTGGTCGTTGAACCAGTCGTTGCCGTCGCCGCCCGACAGGCTGTCATCGCCCTGTCCGCCATCGATCCGGTCGCGGCCGGCACCGCCGAGGATCGTGTCGCGGCCCATGCCACCGTCGATCGTGTCGTCGCCGCCCAGCCCCTCGATCCGGTCGGGGCTGTTGGTACCATCGATATCGTCGCCAAGCTGGGTACCGGTGCGGGTAACGCCGACCGGACCGACGCCATTCGCGAAATTGTCGTAGTTCAGCGCCGTCGCGACGACATTCTGCAACCGCGCGACCGTCTGCCAGCCAAGCGTGGCGGCGGTGCCGTCATGATCGACCTGCAACAGCGTGTCGGCACCGTCCTGCAACAACCGCATATGGCCGGTTTCGAACGGATTGCCGCCATCGACGCCGGACATGTAGCCGGTGCCGAGGTTGATGACGTCGCCACCGGTACCGGCGGTGAAGTCGGTAATCGTCGTTATGCCCGAACCCGCAACCGGATAGCGGATCGAGTATTCGTAGAAGTCGTACGTATCGCGCCCAAGACCGCCCGTCAGCGTGTTCGTGACGGCTTGCCCCTGCCACGAGCCGATATTGTAGAACAGGTCATCGCCATCGCCGCCATCGATGACGTTCGTACCACCATAGTCGGACAGCCGGTCGTTACCCGCCCCGCCGCTGATCGTGTCGTTCCCCCAAGTACCCTCGATCGTGTCGTCGCCAAGCCCGCCGCTGAGGCTGTCATTGCCATCGCCGCCATCGATCGTGTCGTTTCCGGCATCGCCGACGATGGTGTCGTTCCCGCCATCCCCGGTCAGATTGTCGTTGCCGGCCCCGCCGACGATGCTGTCATTGCCGTTGCCGCCGTTCAGCGTATCGTCGCCGAGGCCACCAATCAGCGTATCGCGATCGTTCGATCCGGTGACCCGGTCGTCGCCGTCGCTGCCCTGCTGCAACTGGCCCGCACCATCGATGCTCCAGCCACCGGTGAAGTTCGCGGTCTGGAAGGCGGCGGGCAGGACGTTCTGGAACCGGATCAGCGTCGTCCACGCATTGCCGCCGCCGTCGCGGTCCCATTGCAGCAGCGTGTCGGTGCCACCATCGGCGGTCAGGCGGAAATGCCCGTCGGTCCACGGATTGACCGTGCCGGTGTAATTCTGAAGCTGGCCGAGCAATTGCGCCACATCGACGACGTCACCGTCGCCACCGGTCGCAAAGTCGGTGATGGTCGTCTGGACCTGTTGCCCATAGGGATAGAAGACATAGCTGTCGCGGCCGGTGCCGCCGGTGATGGTGTCCGCGCCGGTATTGTAGCCGACATATTCGAACCGGTCGTCGCCGGCCCCGCCATCGATGCTGTCGGCACCGGTATAATCGCGGAACAGGTCGTTGCCGTCGCCGCCGAGCAGCGTGTCGTTGCCGTCCTCGCCGTCCAGATAATCGTTGCCGGTACCGCCATCGATCCGGTCGTTGCCGCTGCCGCCGGACAGGGTATCGTTGCCGGCCCCGCCGGCCAGCGTGTCGCCGTCTTCCTGCCCGCTCAGATTATCGTTGCCGTCCCCGCCGGTCAGGCTGTCGTTACCGATCCCGCCTTGCAGATTGTCGTTGCCGGCATCGCCCGACAGCGTGTCGTTGCCCTGTTCGCCGTAGAGCAGGTCGTCGCCATCGCCGCCCGCGACGGAATCATGCCCGCCATTGCCGTCGATCGTGTCGTCGCCCGATCCGCCGGTGACGCTGTCGGCATCGGCCGTTCCGGCGATGCGATCGTCCTGCGCCGATCCGGTAACGGTCTGACCGACCCCGGCCGGATCGATACGCACGTCGCCGATGACGAAATTGTCGCGGGTAAAGGTCGCGCCCGCCTTGCCGGCGAAGGTGATGAGGTCGACCCACGTCGCCCCGCCGGTCGCGCCGTTCCAGTCGACCTGCAACACCCGGTCGCTGCCGCTGACCACCAGTCGCAGATAGCCCGTCGCGAACGGATTGCTGCCGGCGACATAGCCGGTCCAATAGCTGCCGAGCGACGCCAGCGAGACGACATCGCCATCGGCCCCGACCGCGAAATCGGTGATCCGGTCGGCGGTCACGCTGCCGGGCGAAACCGACGTCAGTTCATAGGTATCGCGCCCGTCGCCACCGGTCAGCGTGTCGGTGGCACCGCTATAGCCGACATAGCGGAAATAATCGTCGCCAGCCCCGCCGGTGATGCTGTTGGCGCCCTGATAGTCCTGAAACCGGTCGTTGCCGTCGCCACCCGACAGCGTGTCGTTGCCGGCACCGCCATCCAGCGTATCGTTGCCGCTGCCGCCATCGAGGCTGTCGGCCTCGCTATTGCCCGACAGATTATCGTCGCCACTGCCGCCGATCAGCGTGTCGAGACCGGCACCACCGTCCAGATAATCGTCGCCTGCCCCGCCCGACAGCAGGTCGTTGTCACCCTCGCCATAGAGCGCGTCGTTATCGTCGCCGCCGTCGAGCGTGTCGTTGCCCGCGCCGCCGAACAACTGGTCGCTGCGTTCACCGCCGCTGATCGAATCCGCGCCCTCATTGCCATAGAGCGTGTCGTCGCCCTGTGCGCCGTTGATGGTGTCGTTGCCGGCCAGCCCCGAATAATTGTCGCGGCCCGCGCCGGTGAAGCTGTCGGCACCGGTTGTGCCGCTCTGCGTCGCGGCAACGCCGGTCGAGCGCAGGTCTGGGGTGAAATTATCGGGGGTCAGCGCGGTTGCGGTGACGTTCTTGAGCAGCAGATATTGCTGGAAATTGTCGCCGCCGCCATTCTGGTCGAAATCGACCGCGGTATCGCTGCCGACCTGGCGCAGCCGCATCCAGCCACCCGAGATCAGCTTGGTCGCATCCATCTGCTCGCCGCCCAGCGACAGCCCGGCCTGATCAAGGACGATCAGGTCACCGCCGCTGCCGGTGGCGAAATCGGTGATCGTGCTGACGATCGGCGTCTGGTTGAACAGGTAATAGAGGTTGTAGCGATCGCGGCCGGTGCCGCCGCTATAGCTGTCATTGCCCTGATAATAGCCGACATAGTCGAAGCGGTCGTCGCCCGCGCCGCCGATGGACGTATCTGCGCCGGTATAGTCGCCGAAACTGTCGTCGCCGTCGCCGCCGATAAAGCTGTCATCGCCATATGAGAGACTAAAGCTGTCGTCCCCGGCCCCGCCGTCGAAGGTGTCGTTACCATATTCATAGCTGCTGAAGGCGTCGTCGCCGTCGCCGCCGGACAGGCTGTCGTTGCCGCCCTGTCCGATCAGCGTGTCGTTGCCGGTGCCGCCGACCAGCGTGTCGTTACCCTCGCCACCGTCGAGATAGTCGTTGCCGGTGCCGCCATCGATGCTGTCGTTGCCGGTGCCGCCATAGAGCGAGTCATCACCGCCCAGCCCGGAGAGGGTGTCGCCCATCGGCGTGCCCTCGATCCGCTGGTTGTTGGCATCGCCGGTCAGGGTCGCACCGGCAAAGCCCGGGCGGTACCATGTCGTGAAATTATCGGCGGTGAAGGCGGCCGGGTTCGTCACTCCTGCGAACCGGGCGATCGTCCGCCACGCATAGCCGGTGGCACCGGCGTCGTTGTCGACCTGTAGCACGACCGCGCCGCTTTCGGTGGTGAAGCGCAGATAGCCGGCGGTGAACGGGTTGGTCGACGCGTCCCAGTTGTAGAAATAATCGGTTTCGATCTGGAGCCGGTCGCCACCCGCGCCGGTCGCGAAATCGGTGATGACGGTCAGGTTGGCGGTCGTCGTCGGATAGGCCGACAGGATATAGGTATCGCGCCCGGTCCCGCCGGTCACGGTATCGACCGACCCGCCATAGCCGACTTCGCTGCTGAACGTGTCGTCGCCGTCGCCCAGATCGACCGTCGCGTTGCCGGCATAGCTGTAATAGCCGCCCCGCACGCTGTCGTTGCCTGCACCCGCGACCACCGTGTCGTTGCCGTACACCGCCTCGATCGTGTCGTCGCCATCGCCGCCGATCAGGCTGTCATTGCCATCGCCGCCATCGACATAGTCGTTGCCCGCATCGCCGGTCAGCGTATCGTTGCCGCCTTCGCCATACAGCCGATCGTCGCCCGAACCGCCCTCGACGTCGTCGTCGCCGTCATTGCCGTTCAGATAGTCGTTGCCGTCGCCGCCCAGCAGCGCGTCGTTCTGCCCGCCGCCATACAGGCTGTCGTCGCCGGTGCCGCCGTCGATGCTGTCCGCGCCGTAATTGCCGCTCAGCGTATCGTTACCGCCCAGCCCGGTGATGGTATCGCCGTCGTTGGAGCCGTTGATCTCCTGCGCCAGCGCGCTGCCGGTCAGCACCAGCCCCTGCGCATTGGGTGCGAAGCCCAGCGTGAAATTGTCGCGGGTAAAGGCCGATGGCGCGATCCCTTCGAAGGTCAGCCACGTCGCCCAGCTATTGCCGCCGCCATCCTGGTCTATCTGGAGCAGGGTGTTGCCGCCGCTGGCGATCAGCCGCAGATGCCCGGTCGTGAACGGGTTCGCGCCGGTGGCGAGGTTCGAGAAGTTCCAGTAGCCGTCGACGACGTCGCCGTTCGCGCCGCCTTCGAACCCGGCGATCGTGTCCGCGCCCTGCCCGGCATAATAATAATAGGTCTGGAACGTGTCGCGCCCCGCCCCGCCGACGAAACGGTCGGTGCCGGCACCATAGCCGACATAGTCGAACCGGTCGTCGCCATCGCCGCCCAGCAGCGTATTGTTGCCCTCATAATCCTGAAAAAAGTCGTTGCCCGCGCCGCCGGTCAGACTGTCGTTGCCGGCATTGCCGTAGAGCGTGTCGTTGCCGTCGCCGCCCGCGACCGTATCGTTGCCGATATCGCCAGACAGCGTGTCGTTGCCGGCCCCGCCATCGAGGCTGTCATTGCCCGCATTGCCGTCCAGCACGTCGTCGCCGACGCCGCCCGACAGGGTATCGGCGACCAGCGACCCGTTCAGCACGTCGCGCCCTTCGCCGCCGGTCAGGACATAGCCCTTGTCGGCGGGTGCATAGCCGATGAAATTGGCGGCGGTCATCGCGGTCGCGGTCACGCCGTTCAGTTGCAGCACCGACACCCAGCCATAGCCGGTACCCGCGCCGTCGCGGTCAACCTGCAACAGCGTGTTGCTGCCCGACTGCAACAGCCGCAGGAATCCGGTCGCGAACGGATTGGTGCTCGAATCCCAGCCCGACAGATAGGAGGTGACGTCGTTCAGGTCGATGACGTCACGGTTCTCGGTGCTGCCGGCCACGAAGTCGGTGACGATGTCGGTATGCTGGTTCGACGGATACGCATAAAGGCCATAGCCGTCGATCGTCAGCGTATCATTGCCCGCGCCCAGCGTGATGGTGTCCGCGCCACCCGCCTCGCTGCGCCCGCTGCCGACGAAGCGGATCTCGTCGTCGCCCGCCCCGGCATCGATGCGGTTCGCGCCGGCATTGTCCTCGAAGATATCGTCGCCCGCGCCGCCGGTCAGCGTGTCGTTGCCGGCCCCGCCAAGGATCGAATCACCCCCGTCGCCACCATCGATCGAGTCATTGCCATATCCGCCGATCAGCGTGTCGCCCATCGATCCGCCACGGATCGTGTCGTTGCCGCCGCCGCCATCAATCCGGTCGGCAAAGGCCCCGCCATCGATCAGGTCGTTGGAATCGGTACCGGTCAGCGTATCGGCCAGCGGGGTGCCGGTGATCGTCTCGCCCACGCCGGTCGGGCTCCAGCTCGGCGCGAAATTGCTCGCGACCAGCGCAGTGGCGGTGACGTTCTTGAGCACCAGCAGCGTCTTGATGCTGTGCGCGGTGGCGCCGGCATCGATATCGATGCGGATCAGCGTGTCGCTGCCCGACTGCACCGCCGACAGGAAGCCGGTGAGGAACGGGTTGGTGCCCGCGCTATAGCCGATCAGGTCGTTGACGACCTCGGACAGGTCGATGACGTCGCCCGACGCGCCGGTGGTGAAGTCGGTGACGGTGTCGGCGAGGAAGCTCAGCGGGAAATTGCGGACGCCATAGCCATCGACGCGCAGCGTGTCGCGACCCGCGCCGGTGGTGATCGTGTCGGCCCCGCCGGTGCTGCCGCCGTCCATGAAGCCGACGCCGTTGAACGTGTCGTTGCCGGCCCCGCCGTCGAGGACGTTGCTGCCGCGATAATCTTCGATGACATCGTCGCCCGCCCCGCCGCGCACGGTGTCGTTGCCGTCATTGCCGTACAGCACGTCGTTGCCGTCGCCGCCGTCGATGCTGTCGTTGCCGGCATTGCCGTACAGCGTATCGTTGCCGCCATTGCCGGCGATGCTGTCGTCCGTGGCGGTGCCCGAGTAATTGTCGCCACCGGTGGTGCCGCTATAATTCGCCATCTGCCATCCCCCACGTCCGACGGCGCGCCCCCCGCCATCGTCATCAACCATCCGACCCATTGTCGGAAATGCGCGACATAATGGTTACTTGAACGTAAATACTCAATAGTTTTACCAGTCTATTGACAGGACACATTCTGAATATTCGCACCTACCCCGAATGGAGTATTGCGGTTGGACATATTATTTATCCACCAGAACATGCCGGCGCAGTTCAAGAACCTTGCGCCCGCGCTGGCGGCATCGGGAAAACATCGCGTCGTCTTCGTAACCCGTGGCAAAGGCGTCGATATTCCCGGCGTCCGCTGTGTCGGCTATGAAGCCCCGCGTCCGGCCAATCCGACCACCCATCATTATGTCCGCCTGTACGAAGCCAGCGTCCGTTACGGACAGCAGGTCGCGCGGACGCTGCTCCAGCTGAAACGCGAAGGGTTCGTGCCGACGATCGTCATCGGCCATCCGGGCTGGGGCGAAATGATGTTCGTGCGCGACGTGTTCCCGCGCGCCGTCATCCTCAGCTATGCCGAATTCTATTATCACGGGGCCGGGGCCGATGTCGGCTTCGATCCGGCGCAGCCCGCCGATCTCGACACCGTGTGTCGCACGCGGGCGCGCAACGCGCATCTGCTGCTCAGCCTCGACATGGCCGATGCCGGCATCGCGCCGACCGAATGGCAGCGCAGCCGCCACCCCGCCATCTACCAGCCCCGCATCCGCACCATCTTCGACGGGGTGGAGACCGATGTGGTGAAGCCCGATCCGGCGGCACGCTTTCGCCTGCCCGACGGGCGGACGCTGTCGCGGCAGGACGAGGTCATCACCTATGTCGCGCGCAACCTCGAACCCTATCGCGGCTATCCGTCCTTCATCCGCGCGCTGCCCGCCATCCTGACCGCCCGGCCCGAAGCGCAGGTCGTCATCACCGGCGGCGATCAGGTCAGCTATGGCGCGCCCGCCCCCGAAGGGCGGTCGTGGCGCGAGCAGATGGAGCTGGAGGTGCCGCTGACCACCGGCCCGTTCGCCGATCGCGTCCATTTCACCGGCAAGCTGTCCTATGCGAACTATCTGTCGCTGCTGCGCGTCTCCAGCGTCCACACCTATCTGACCGTGCCGTTCGTGCTGTCATGGTCGTTCGTCGAGGCGATGGCGACCGGGTGCGTCATGGTCGCATCGGATACCGCGCCGGTGCTCGAATTCCTCGAACCCGGCATCAACGGGCATCTGGTCCCCTTCCACGACCCCGCCGCCATCGCCGACCGGATCATCGCCACCCTCGCCGATCGCGGCGACCATCTGCGCCTGCGCAAGGCCGCCCGAGCCACCGCCGTCGGCCGCTGCGCCCTGTCGGTCTGCCTGCCGCGGCAGATGCAGCTGGTCGAGCAGCTGACGGGGGTGTCGGTGTAGGCGTCTGTCTGGAAACGTACGAAAGCGCGTTTCGCCATCGCTTCGAACCATCCCTTGGGTCTGGATGGTTACCCCATCGATCACCGTCCGTTCGCACGCCTGTAGCGCGCCGGGAACAACACCGTCAGACGGACTCCTGCCGCGGCAAGGTTGGAGGTTGCTGTTCCAGCAAGTCGTTGGCGGTGCAGCGCCGTCACGCGCTTGACCTGCGCAATGCTGCGTCCTGCCAGTTCCGCGGTTTGAGCAACACACATTCCGGCATCGCGCAACGCGACAATATGACGGTGGTGGGCAAGGTCCCGATGAGTGTCGTGTGGGCCTGCTCGATCCGATACGGAATAGGGCAGTCCGGCTGCGGCAAGCGCCTTCCGGGTGAAGGTATCGACCTGCTTTTCGGTCAGGCGTAGCGGTCGCGGGCTTCCTTCAGGAACTGGGCGCGGTTGTAGCCGCCAAGCTCCTTGCGCAGCACGTCCCGCTCGACCAGCGCCGCCCCGCGTTCGTGGCATTCGGCGAGAATGTCGCGCCCGCGCCGCTTCGAGTAATCGACGAACCAGATGGCGAGCGGAACGGTGGCGAAGGTGGCCATCAGCAGCGAACCGACGAGGCCGCGGGTCGCCTTGTCCCACGCGCGGATGACCTCACCGACATGGGGGACCATGCCCATGACGGTGCGTTGGCATGAACCATCGGGCATCAGCAGGTCGACCGCCTTTGTCTGATCGAACCCAACCCAGTCCCAGAACCACGCGAGGATGCGCATGCAGATGAGCTGGACCTTGTTCTCGTCGAGCGTCAGCGACAGGACCACGGTGTACCTCCACCCCTCCCCCTCTTCTCCCCTGCAACAGCTCAGTGGGCAGGAAGCCAGTCCTCGCAGCGTAGTCCTTCTACCCGTTCGAATTCGCCGAGGTTGCCGGTGACAACGACCAGCCCCCGACTGCGGGCATGTCCCGCGATCAGCAGGTCGTAGCTACCGATCATGCGCCCCTGTCTCGCCAGAACGGCGCGAATATCACCGGCATGGGCTGCCGCATCGTCGTCGAAGGGCAGCACGTCCAGACGGCTCGCGAAACGTTCGACCTCGCTGCGGTTCTCGATCGGGCGCGCGGATTTGGCAGCCCCGTAGAGGAGCTCGAACAGCACGATACTGGATATGCACAGGCCATCGGCCTCGGCATTGAACCGCTCCCGGATCGTCTGTGGCCGATCGCGCAGCACCCGGATGCACAGGTTCGTGTCGAGCATGTAGCGAAGCATCAGAACGACTCTCGTACCTGCGCTTCCGGCTGCTTGTTCTCGTTGATATCGATCCCAGACGCAGCGAAGAAGTCGTCCCACTGGCGGTCCGCCGGCACGATTACACGCCTGTCTCCGTCACGCAGGATGGCGACCTCGCGGACACCCTCGGGAAACGCCACATCCTTGGGCAGACGGACGGCCTGCGAACGATTGGATTGGAACAGGTTGGTCCGGGTCAACTGACGCACTCCTTCTAGACCGTCGCTATTTGGATATGTCGCTGGGATATACAACTTTGCACGGGGGCGATACGTCGAATCGACATGCAGCGCATCAGCCAGCGCGCTGTCGGGGTGGCACTGGATGAGGCGCTCGAGTGCTTTAAGCGGCAGCAACGCCGGATCGAGGCGCGGCCCGTTGGGCCTGGCCACCATGCGCCCATCGCCAGCAGATGACGGCAGTTGCGTACCTCGACCAGCAATTAACCCCGCTCGGCACGGCTGAAGACGCGATCGAGTCCGTACAGCCATCGGCTGAACTCGGCGGGGTACCATGCCGCCGAGGCTGCTGTGCGGACGCCTGCCCTGCCCATTCCGCCAATACCGGCGTTCGGCGTTCCACCATCGTCCATCGCCCATATGGAAGACGCGCTTCAGATGTCTCCGACCGCAATGCTCTCAGCACCCTTTGGCACGGGCAAACCGAACGAAGTTGGAGATATGCTGCCAATCGATCGGGTATAAAAAACATGCTCAGGACGGATCGGCATCGGTAACAGTGCTATGCAGTAGAGCGGATTCCGGTCGCAAGGCACCGTTTGGTCCGAGAGCAGCCACCGGCAGGAACCGATAGACCGTGCCGCGTGAAATCCCCAGTTCGCGGGCGATATGCGCCGGGCGCATGCCCTGTGCCGCGCGGCTGCGCACCGCTTCGGGGTCGATGCGGGGCTTGCCGCCCTTGTAGACGCCGCGCGCCTTGGCTGCGGCGATCCCCTCCGCCTGGCGTTCGCGGCGCAGGTTGGTTTCGAATTCGGCAAAGACGCCGAGCATGTCGAGAAACGCCTTGCCCGCCGCCGTGCCGGTATCGATCGGCTGTTCGGTCGCCTTCAGCGTAATCCCCCTTCCCTTCAGCTCATGGACGATATCCTGCAGATCCTTCATCGACCGCGCGAGCCGGTCGATCCGCGTCACGACCAGCGTGTCGCCGTCGCGCAGGAAGTCGAGCAGGATCTGCAACTCGCTGCGCGCCGCGCGCGACGACCCCGACTTCTTTTCCGACCGGACCGTCTGACACCCCGCCGCGCGCAGCGCCGCTTGCTGGATGCCGAGGTCCTGATCGTCGGTCGACACGCGGGCATAGCCGAACAGGGCCATATTTCCCCCTTTCTGTTCGATCCGGGTCTAGACCCTTGGCGGCAAGTGTTCAACTTGCCTGCAACCGACCCTGATCGGACGGACGAAGCGTTTCAGGAGCGGCGTAGTATCAAGGTATACCCTTATTATACATACGCCGAACACGCATCTTGCCATTTCAAGACCCGTATGTCATTCTTTCTCCATTATGGTTCATATGCTATCTTATGGCACATTTTCGATCTGGATAACGTTATGACGCTGCAAGTCGCGATAACTGCCACTGGCCGCATGAGCCTGCCTGCCGACATCCGCAAGCGTCTGGGCCTGACAAACGGAGGATCGGTGTATGTCGACGAGACGCCGGACGGCGTCATCCTGCGCACCGCGGAACAGATCGTGGCACATGCCAGATCGTTGGCGAAGCAATATGACAAGGTGGACGGCAGCAGCGTCGATGACTTTCTTGCCAACCGCATGGCCGAGAGCGGCTCGTGAGTACGGTGATTCTCGATGCGTCGGCGCTGCTGGCGCTGCTCCGGGGCGAAGCGGGTGGCAAGAAGGTTGAGGATGCACTCGGCGATGCGTGCATGTCCGTCGTCAACATGGCCGAGGTCGCATCGCATTATTCGAAGCTCGGCATGCCGGATGACGTCGTGACGTCGATGCTCCGGCCGCTGCCGATCAGGCTGATCGATGCCGATGCCGGACTATGCTGGGACGCGGGCCGGTTGCGCGGCGTGACGGTCGAGGCGGGCCTGTCGCTTGGCGATCGCTTCTGCCTCGCCCTGGCCAGGCGCGAGAAACTGCCCGCCTGGACCGCCGACCGCACATGGCGCGACATCGCCGATGCCGTCGGCGTGAAGGTCGTCGCTATCCGTTGAGGGTGGCACGACGCTAACCCTTTTGATTGACGACGCGTTTTACATCGGCTCCGTTGGCGACCTTCCATTGGATGAGGTCTTCATGCCGCACGCGATCGATCGACGTTCCATGCTCGCCGCCGCCGCGGTCGGTGGCATGGCATTGGCCGGCACCGGTGCCGGCGCGCAATCGCGGACGGCCGGAGGCGGCCCCGAACTCTACGAGCTTCGCACCTACCGGTTGGTCGGATCGATGAAGGAGCGACTGGACGGGTATCTGGAACGTGCCTTCCTTCCCGCCGCGCGCCGTGCCGGATGCGGGCCCATCGGCGCCTTCACCACGGCGATCGGCATGGGCAGCGCCAACGTCCAGCTGCTGATCCCCCACCCCTCGATCGCCGCCTTTCTGGAACTCCCCGGCAAACTGGCCGCCGATCCGGCCTATGCCCAGGCCGCCACGGCCTATTCCGACGCGCCCCTCGCCAGCCCGCCCTATGTCTCGCTCGAGGTGAAACTGATGCGGGCGTTCGGGGGATTTCCCCGCATCGAAGCGCCCGGCCCCGGCAAGGGACGCATCTTCGAGCTGCGAACCTATCACAGCCATAGCGAGAAGGCGGGCGCGACCAAGATCGGCATGTTCGATACCGGTGGCGAGATCGATATCTTCCGCCGCACCGGCCTCACCCCGGTCTTCTTCGCGCAGGACCTGACCGGAACGCATCTACCCAGCCTGACCTATATGCTGACCTTCCCCGATCTTGCTGCGCGCGAGCAGAGCTGGAAGGCGTTCGGCGCGGACCCGGCATGGCAGCGACTGATCGCCATGCCCGGCCTTGCCGAAACCGTAACGGACATCGACAACCAGATCCTCAACCCGACGCGCTATTCGCAGATTTGATGGATCGTGGCCCTGTGGTCGCCCCCCTGATCACCGGCGGCGCGTACAGGAGTGACGTGACCCCCATTTTCTCATCCACCTGAAAATAGAGACCGGCTCTTGAAGGGACGGTCGGAATGAAGCGGAAGCAATTTTCGGAAGAGCAGATCATCGGCATTCTGAAGAAAGCCGAGGCGGGCGCGGTAGTAACGGAGCTTTACCGCAAGCACGGGATGTCGAGCGCGACCTACTACGCATGGAAGGCGAACTTCAGCGGCCTGGAAGTATCCAACGCAAAGCGTCTGCGGTCGCTTGAAGAGGAGAACGCCAAGCTCAAGCGGCTGCTCGCGGACAAAGATGCTGGACAACGCGGGGTTGAAAGACCTGCTGTCAAAAAAATGGTCACGCCCGCCGCAAAGCGGCAAGCGGTCGCCCATCTCCAGATGACGCTGGGGATGACTGTGCCGATATGCGAATACTATGCGCTTGCGGCCGCACCATGAACATGCCGGCGGCCGATATTCTCAGCCGATTCAAAGGCGACGGCGAGGTGTCATCCAAGGTTATCCAGCTATGCTGCCGCGGGTGCGGTCGGCGCGGTCACGCGTCCGTATCGTCGATTCCGATCCTCCGGCGGTAGGTCTCTAGCCGTCGCCGACCGTAAGCGCTGATCGTCCGCCATCCGCCTTGCCTGTGAGACCTGGCACCTCGTCAAGTTGCCGCAGATCTGTGAATGTGCCGCGTTCCTCTCGGTAGCGTACGATCTCGAACCCGTGGCCCTTAAGCGCGGGTACGGCATCCAGTTCCTCGGCCGTAGCAGTATTGACGTTGACGAGAGCTGCGTCGCTCATGCTGGTCCTCTTCAATGGCAGTTATATAACGAACGTAGGCGAACGCGGGGCCGAGCCAATGGAGCCAAGTAGGGCAATATTCCGATCGCAGCCCAATCCTTTGCCAAGGCCCAAAAGCGTCGTTTCGTCGGCGACGTCAGACAGACTGGCAGGTTACACTATTTACATAGAGTATTTATTATATCATTTAGGAATAGTAACCGTGTCAGGCTAGCTCTATTATTTAAAGCTCGAGTATCATTCATCCTAATCAAAAATACGGAACTGTTCAGAATCCTCTAACCCATAAAATTTGTTGTCTTGGGCCCTCTGCTTGGCGTTCTTCCTTTTGATAAAACGTCGTTGCTGCCTACTTGGAGTGTTAACGTTCAGCCGATCATCAACGAACGCATTCGCCGCTTTTTGAAGGTGATATACGGTCTGAGGCCCTCCTTCGTTGCACGCTGCAGCCATCATGATGACGATTGCAGAATTCATGGTCATATTATGCGACCGGGCAAACTCTTTCAGGATGTTGGCAGCATTGCTAAGCTCTGCGGAGTGCAGGTCATTCGAAAAGTCGATCGGCATGATTTCCACCTCCCTAAAAAGTAAGAGGCGGCCCGGCATAAGCCGGTTGTGGTTTAGCTGAGGTCTTTTCTTTCCGGTGGTGGAGCGCACGATGGCGTCGCGTCGAGAAAGGAGACAGCGCGATGACGAAGAAGATCACGAACCCCGAGATCCTGGCGATCCGGGAAGCGGCCGAGACGGACCCGGCACGGGCGCGGGTTTGGGTCGGTCTCGACGTCGGGTTGAAATCGACGGCGGTATGCGTGCTCGATGGCGACGGCAAGGTCGTCCATCAGTGTTCGATGAAGACGCACCCGACCGAAATCGGGCGCTACCTGGCGAAGAACTTCACTTCCAATGTGGCGGTGGTTGGCATGGAGACGGGTGCCATGTCCGTCCACCTGTCGGGCGGCCTGCGCCGTCTCGGCTATCAGGTGGCGGTGATGGATGCGCTGCAGGTGCACCGCGTGCTGTCGCTCAAGCGCAACAAGACCGACACCAACGACGCGCGCGGCATCGCCGAGATCACGCGCACCGGTCGCGACTATCTGACCGAGGTCTATGTGAAGAGCGCCGCCTGTTACGAGGTGCGCGCGCAGCTCATCATGCGCCACCGGCTCGTCCAGCAGCGCACCGCCAACGAGAACATGATCCGCGGACTGTTGCGCGTCTATGGCGGGCGGGTCGAGCCTGGTGCCAAGTCGGCCGCCACCTACCGCGAGCGCGTCATCGAGCAACTGCTGCTTATCCAGGATCACGAAGGCATCAATCTGCGCCCCCGCATCCTGCCGGTGCTCGACCTGTGCGAGCGGCTGCAGGCGGATGCGCAGCGGATCGAGACCGAACTGGAGGCGCTCGCGGCGGCCAACCCGATCTGCCGGCGGTTCATGGCCGTGCCGGGCGTCGGCGCGATCACCGCGCTGTCGTTCTTCACCGCGGTCGAGGAGCCGTCCCGCTTCCGCCGTGCCGATGATGTCGCGGCCTATCTCGGGCTGACGCCGCGCGTCTATCAGTCGGGCGAGAGCCTGACCCATGGCAAGATCAGCAAGATGGGCAACCGGCTGACGCGGACCCACCTCGTCACCGCCGCGACCGTGATGCTGTCGGCGACCAAGACCTTTTCTTCGCTGAAGGACTGGGGGCTGCGCCTGGCCAAGAAGGTCGGGTTCAACAAGGCAAAGGTCGCGGTCGCGCGCAAGCTGGCCATCATCCTGTTCGGCATGTGGCGCGACGGCACGCATTTCCAGTTCAAGGCCGACACGGTCGAGCCGCATCGCCAGATGATGCAGGCCGCCCGCGCCTGACAAAGAGTTTCACGCCATCCGTCCGCTCGGACGGTACGATCCTCCCGGGAGGCGGAGGGACCGGCGACTTCGCTTTCAACGTTGGGGCAGCAATGACCCCGAGCTACGGTTGTTGGAGCGCCACCCTTCGATACGAATCCACCCCCTTGCGGCATGCGACACCACCTGAAGGCTGCGCCACGACAGCCGTCGCATGACCCCGGAGAGACTGTTGCACCCCGGGTCGATCGAAACACCGACGAAGGACGTTGCAGAAGAAAGCCGATGATGATGTAGTGGTGATCGCCAGCGTCGCCCCTGCCGCAGGGGACCTCAGCTAGAGAGCGTTAGGAACCCTGCACAAGGACAAGGCGCTGCCACCTTTGGGCAAGGCCTTGGACATGCGTGACAGCCGCCCGGCCGAAATGAGCTGCTGCCGGTCTGGTAGACACGAGGTTAAGCTACCTGCGCCTGCCGCTCGAAGTCCAT